>WOUX01000189.1:0-970 GCA_009773075.1 bacterium
GAGCCTTTGGTGGCAAAAAGGAGATTATGGAGAAGATATCCCCATTGGGGCCGGTCTATCAGGCTGGAACCCTATCGGGTAACCCCCTGGCTATGACAGCAGGGATTGAGACCCTAAAGATACTCTCTCAAGAAGGGGTATATGAAATCTTAGATGAGAAGGCTAAGATACTGTCAGAAGGGATAAATAATGCCGCTCATAAAGCGGGCATCCCTGTATTTTCTGCCAGGGTAGGATCCATGTCCACCCTCTTTTTTTCCGACAGGCAGGTGACAGATTACTCTTCTGCCAAGGCAAGTGATATTAAAAGATTCGCGCGATATTTCTCAGCAATGCTTGAACAAGGGATTTACCTGGCACCTTCACAGTTCGAAGCGTCCTTTGTATCCTTAGCCCATACTGATGAGGATATAGAGAAGACCATAGAGGCTGTTAGGAGATGCCTATCCTCTATTTCCCTTTAAACACCGGTTTTCTCTTCTCTAACCATGAGGTAACAGCCTCTTTATGATCCTCAGTATGGCATAATTGATACTGTAGTCTTGATATATAATCCAGGGAAGATTCAAGGGTCATCTTCAGGGACTCGTTGATTGCCTTTTTAATGGTCCCTGTGGCCACCGGGCCATTTGCAAGTTTCTTTGCCAGCTTTTCAGCGGCAGGTATCAATTCTTCGGGCGGTACTACTTTTTCCACAAGACCTATCTTGATACCCAGTTCAGGAGTAAGACCCATTCTAACAAAGAACTCCCCCATCTTTGCGTCTTCTGCAGCAATCCTTATGTCACACGATAGAGCAAGATCAAGCCCAGCCCCTACTGCATATCCGTTTATGGCTGCAATTACAGGTTTTTCCATATCTATTATGCCCCTGTACATGACGTCTGCCGCACTGAAATACTTATGGAACTCAGTAGCACTCATCTCCCTCAATGGGTTTAGGTCCTTCACCACATCACCGCCGGCGCTA
>WOUX01000189.1:1003-4429 GCA_009773075.1 bacterium
ACTGCATCATCATCTTTTACATCGCCCCATGCTGCTATAAAGTCATGTATGAGCTCTGGGCTCAATGCATTTAGCTTTTCTGGTCGGTTCAAAATTACTTCGGCAAAACCCTCTTTTCTGACTATCTTAACCGTTCCAAATTCTTTTTCCTGAACTTCCATAACGGCATCTTCCTTTCTATTTATTTATAATCGAGACTTTGCACAACCTGCCAAGGCTTTGAAGAAGTCCCATGAGAGCGAAAAGGGGTACTTTTTCAAAGCTTTCCCCATCTATCTTAAGAATCAAAAAAATAGGGTACCGACTCTCTTTCTCTCATAAGAGAGAAATAATCCGATACCCTTAATTCCCCCCCCTAGGAGAGGGTTTAGGGGGAGGCATTAGCCCCCCCCTCACCATTTAAGAATCCTCTGAGGATTTGCCTCAAAGAGCTTCCTGTTCCAGCGATATAACACTTAGACCATATCGTATTTATTTCTTCCCTGGAGCAGGGGCTTTTTCTGCTGGAGCAGGAGCTTTTTCTGCTGGAGCAGGAGTCTGTTCTGCTGGAGCAGGAGTCTGTTCTGCTGGAGCAGGGGCTTTTTCTGCTGGAGCAGGAGTCACTTGTTCTGTTGGGGCTCCAGCTTCCTCGGCCTTCTTTCCCTTGCATCCGATAGTAGATACCGTTAGGCCAAGGACAAAAAAGAAGCAAATAAAAAGATAACCTAATTTCCTCATAGTTTTCACCTCCATTCATAGTTAATTTTTTAGGTCATTCTTTACCTATGTGGTAAAGTATCTGTTTCCTGACCTTTTGGCTTTATAAGTAGTATAAAGTCAAATATGTTGTAAGCGTTTAAAGTTCTTGCTGCGACATTATACAATGTTTAATTTTGCATACTAGAATAAAAATCTGGTATTGTCAAGCCTTTTTCTGTAAATTTTTATTCAAAAATTAAAACAACCCCTTATTTTTCACGCACCTGACATCAAATCTCGATAAAAACCCTCGCGATTTCAGAGTCAAGCTGGTTTCTCATATACCTTTCGATTTGACTTCCTACAGGCTGTTCTGCTAAGATAAAAAAACAATACAGTACTAATCATAGAACCCCATGAATGGCTTTCGATCTAGACAAAATGATAAAATAACCGGACTTAAATTATGAATAAAGCCAATCTTATAATATTTACTGATCTGGATGGCACTCTGCTGGACCATAGTACATATTCCTTCGATGCGGCAAGAGAAGCCCTGGATCGGGTAAAGGAAGCCTGTATCCCTCTTATCCTGTGCAGCAGCAAAACGAGGGCAGAGATCGAGATATGGAGGGAAAGGCTGAACAATAATGACCCCTTTATAAGTGAAAATGGTGGGGCTGTTTTTATCTCTAACAATTTGGGTACTGTTAAAAATAAATATATTGGAAGAGATGGGTATCGGGTCATAGAGTTAGGAACCCCTTATCCAGAAGTAGTGGTACAGTTTAAAACCCTAAAAAATGAATTTGGCAATAGAATCAGGGGTTTTTCTGAAATGGATCTGGACGAGGTGATAAATTTAACAGGGCTTTCCCAGAGAGAGGCAGTTCTGGCAAAGCAGCGAGAATATACAGAGCCTTTTGTCTTTGACGGTGATGAAAACGAGGAAAGAGAATTAGAGAAGAACATAAGGAATTTGAATCTGAATCTCACAAAAGGGGGACGATTTTTCCATCTATTGGGAAAAAACGATAAAGGAAAGGCTGTAAATATTATTGCCGAAATGTATAAAGAAACTCACCCTGAGTTAAAAACTGTAGCGCTTGGTGACAGTTTTAACGATCTACCCATGCTGCAAGCGGCAGATATGCCTATTTTAGTCCAGAAACCAGGGGGAGTATATGACAGGCAAATAGATTTGCCAAATCTTAGTCGTGCCCCTGGAGCAGGACCCATTGGCTGGAATAAGGCTTTATTAATGATTTTATCGGATGAAATATAAAAAGGAGGAATTGTTTATGAGCAAAATAGCGGATATTCGTGCCAGGCAGATCCTTGACTCACGAGGAAATCCAACTGTAGAGGTAGATGTGATCCTCGAAAGTGGCGTTATAGGAAGGGCATCTGTTCCTTCTGGCGCATCTACTGGAGAGAGGGAGGCTATAGAGCTACGAGACGGTAATAAAAAAGAGTTTCTAGGTAAAGGGGTCGCCAAGGCAGTCAATAATGTAAACAAAACAATTCGTCCAGAGGTTATAGGATTAGACGCCATAAATCAGAAACTCGTAGACCGAAGGCTGATCGAACTGGACGGCACTGAAAATAAGAAGAGACTAGGTGCCAATGCAATTCTGGGGGTCTCCCTGGCAGTAGCTAAGGCAGCCGCAGCATTATTGGATCTCCCCTTATATCAATATCTGGGAGGAGTAAATGCTAAGGTTTTGCCTGTACCTATGATGAATATCCTCAACGGTGGGGCACATGCTGACAACAATGTAGATATTCAAGAATTTATGATAATGCCCCTGGGTGCAGAGTCCTTCAGCCATGCCTTAAGGATAGGAGTGGAGGTCTTCCACAATCTTAAGACTACTCTTAAGGGCAAAGGATACAATACAGCAGTGGGGGATGAAGGGGGTTTTGCGCCAAACCTGAAGTCCAATGAAGAGGCTATAGAGGTGATCCTGGAAAGTATCGAAAAGGCAGGGTATAAAGCTGGAAAGGATGTTCACATAGCCCTTGATTCTGCTGCCAGTTCCTTTTACAAAGATGGTATATATATACTAGGAGCTGAAAAGGAACCTGAGAAGTCTTCAGAGGACATGGTAAATTTTTACTCAGCTTTGGTTGAAAAATACCCTATAATATCCATTGAAGACGGTCTGGCTGAAAACGACTGGGATGGATGGAAGTTGCTTACAGAACGCCTTGGTAATAGAATACAGATTGTAGGCGATGACATATTTGTAACAAATACAAGGATATTTAAAAAGGGCATCGAGCAGGGCATTGCAAATTCAATCCTGATAAAGGTGAATCAGATAGGAACCTTAACAGAAACAATGGATGCCATTGAAATGGCAAAAAGGGCAGGGTATACCGCAGTTGTCTCTCACAGGTCTGGAGAGACTGAGGATACTACCATTGCAGATCTGGTAGTCGCCTGCAATACAGGACAGATCAAGACCGGATCAGTCTCAAGGACTGATAGAGTAGCTAAGTACAACCAGTTAATCAGGATAGAGGAGGAACTGGGGCAAGAGGCTGTATTTAGCGGTAAAGAGGTGTTATATAACCTTGTTAGCCCTCCTACATAGATAAGCAAAATGCCCTTGGTATTTTGCTTATCGGAGCGGGTGCGAAGAGAAGGAGACTAATTATTAATCAGGAGAACGAGATGCCTGGAGGAAAGGCAAAAGAGAAGGCAACCAAAAAGAATGAACCCATTGAATCAACACTCTGGCA
>WOUX01000190.1:0-3395 GCA_009773075.1 bacterium
TGAAGGAGGAGATCGAGAAAAGAGCACACTTCCCCCCTATCTTAATCCAAAATGATGCCAATGGTTTTACTTATGGTGAGTGGTGGAGAGGAGCCGGAAAGGGTTACAACAGTATGGTAGGCATTACCTTAGGTACTGGAGTAGGTGGAGGGCTGATATTGGATAAAAAGATATGGTCAGGAGAAGATGGTGCGGCAGGAGAAATAGGCCATATGATAGTGGAACCCTCTGGACTTAAATGTCAATGTGGCAGATACGGTTGTTTAGAGAGCTATTCCTCTGGGACAGGGATAGTTAACAGGGCTATTATGGCATTAAAAAAGGGGGTAAATTCATCTTTAATAAACAGGACAGAAGGAAATTTCAGCCTTATCAAATCCAGGATGGTCTTCGAAGAAGCTGTAGCCGGAGATGAACTATCCCTTAACATAATGGAGGAGGCAGGGAGATATTTGGGTATAGCTGTTTCAAGTCTCATAAATATATTGAACGTTTATAGGTTTGTTATTGGAGGAAGAGTTGCCAGTGCTGGAAATCTAATATTAAAACCTGCCAGGGAAGAGATTTCTAAAAGGGCGCTAAACCTTTCTGCAAAGGGGGAAGTTATTATTCGGGCCAGTCTTGAAGATGATGCAGGGATTATAGGGACAGCCGGAATGGTCTTTGAGGTTCTGAATCGAAAGACTCTCTCTTCCGCAACCTGATTCAGGATTTTTTCTTTGCATGAGAATAACAACTGTGATATACAGTATAGCTTCATTTTTTCGTCGAACAAGGTAGCTTAATGGGTCAGTGAGAGCTACTGATTGATATCCGTCCTCTAATTTTAGGGCAAGGTACAAAAAGGAGGTGGTGGGTTTTATGCTATGGATAATGTTGTGCCCCATTAAGGGGTCAGACAGATATTATCCCCACCACAAACAAAAAGGGGGTTATCCTAAATTTGGAGGTAATTTATGACAAGGACAATTTCTGAGATTAATGAAAAAATAAAGAAAGGCAAGGCGGTTGTTGTTACCGCTGAAGAGATAATTGATATCGTAAAAGAAAAGGGGACAAAAAAGGCTGCTTGTGAGATAGACGTAGTTACTACCGGCACCTTCGGCCCTATGTGCAGTTCCGGCGCATATCTCAACCTGGGACATTCTAAACCACGGATAAAGATAGGTGGAGGTAGAGCCTATTTGAATAATGTACCGGTTTATACCGGTATGGCGGCAGTAGATGTATATCTGGGAGCAACAGCTATACCAGATGATGATCCAAGAAACACCGTGTTCCCTGGAGAGTTCAAATACGGTGGTGGACATGTAATAGAGGAATTGGTAGCAGGCAAGGATGTCAAGCTTATAGCTACCGCTTACGGGACAGACTGTTATCCTAGAAAGAGTATCGAAACCACCATTACTATTAAGGAGATAAATGAAGCGGTTCTGTTCAACCCAAGAAATTCCTATCAGAATTACAATGTTGCCGTGAACCTTTCAGATAGGGTAATATATACCTATATGGGAACGTTACAGCCAAAATTGGGAAATGCTAATTATTGTAGTGCAGGACAACTCAGTCCTCTTTTAAATGACCCTTACTATAAAACCATTGGCATTGGAACCAGGATATTCATGGGAGGCGGGATCGGCTACATAGTCTGGAATGGTACCCAGCACAATCCGTCTGTGGCAAGAAGTGAGAATGGAGTTCCAAGGGCACCTGCAGCTACCATTGCCGTAATTGGCGACCTCAAACAAATGAGTCCTAATTGGCTTAGAGGAACTACTTTTACAGGCTATGGAGTTACCTTAACAGTAGGAATAGGCATACCAATTCCTATCCTCAACGAAGAGATACTCAAATACACTGCTGTCAGAGATGAGGATATCTTTACGCAGATTATAGATTACAGTGATGCATACCCTCAGAGAAAACCGGACACCCTTGGGGAGGTTAATTATGCCGAGCTAAAGAGTGGAAAGATAAATGTTAAGGGGAAAGAGGTAAAGACCGCTGGACTATCCAGTTATGCAAAAGCCAGAGAGATAGCTGAAACACTTAAGGGTTTAATAAAAAAGGGCGATTTTCTATTGACTGAGCCTGTTGCAGCCTTACCATCTGTTGAATCCGGGATAACCTTCAAGCCCATGCCATCAAAACCGGTTAAAAAGAAGTAGATTCTTCAGAAAGGATTAGATAGTAAAGGGTAAATTGGAGGTGTAAGATGTCAAAAAAGAGAATAGTTTTAACCTTTCCAGGCAGGTTAGTTGATCAACCGATTACATACCATCTGATTAAGGATCACAATTTAATGGTAAATATATTGCGGGCAAACGTGACTCCAAAAGAAGAAGGCAGATTAGTAATAGAGATTGGTGGCAATAAAAAGGATATGGAATCAGGCATGAATTACTTGAATGAAATCGGGGTCCATGTACAGCCCTTAACCCAGGAGGTAGGGTGGCATAAAGACCGCTGTACCCAGTGCACTGCCTGTATATCCATATGTCCTTCAGGGGCATTCGTTGTGAACAGAAAGGATATGTCAGTATCTTTCAGAAAGGAAAAATGTATAGCCTGTGAGTTATGTATTCCTATCTGTCCCTATCGTGCTGTTGAAGTTAATTTCTAAGGTTCATCTCCCAAAGAGTTGGTCGATGAAAAGGATTCAAGGGGTTAAGGATTCAAGGATTCGAGCGAAATGCTTAAAAATTACAAAGAATTAAAGGTCTGGCAAAAGTCCTATCAGCTATGTTTGGAACTTGAATCCTCGAATCCTGTACCCCTTTCTCCCAACTATACATGACAGCATAAATTCATGCGCATAATTTGATGGTTGAATCAATATAACATATTGATTTTCTGAGCAATGAATTTTGCAATATGCGCAATTATTTATAACGCTATGTATAATTCGGAGAAGAACCATTCATAATTGGGTTACACTGAAGAAAGAATTTAGCGGAAGGTTTATCGAATATAATGACTAAGGCCATTGCCCTTCTCTCCGGTGGATTGGATAGTACACTGGCACTTAAACTTGTTTTGGATCTGGGTATAGAGGTCGAGGCGGTAAATTTTATATCCCCTTTCTGCACCTGTACATCATCCAATAGCGGTTGTATGGAAGGGAAAAAGGCAGCAGTTAAGCTGGGGGTTAAACTCAAAGTCATTAATACCTCCAGGGAAATCTTAGAGTTGGTTAAACACCCCAAACACGGGTATGGTAGGAACATGAACCCATGTTTAGACTGTCGTATATTAACGTTTAAAAAGGCCGGGGAGTATATGAGAGAGCAAGGGGCATCTTTTTTGATAACAGGTGAGGTATTGGGAGAAAGGCCAATGTCTCAGAGAAGAGATGCCATGAGGGTCATCGAAAGGGATTCAGGACTGGATGGTTT
>WOUX01000190.1:3425-6117 GCA_009773075.1 bacterium
TTCTGAGGCCCCTTTCCGCTAAGCTGCTCCCACCAACTATACCCGAAAAGGAGGGGTTGGTAGACAGAGAGAAGCTGCTGAATATTCAAGGACGATCCAGAAAGCCGCAGATTGCCCTGGCTAAGGAATTGGGAATCAATGATTACCCGTGTCCTGCCGGGGGGTGCTTACTTACCGATCCCGGATTTGCCAGGAGAATGCGCGATCTAATGGATCATAACCCAAACTTTACCCTGAACGACGTCCATCTTTTGAAAGTAGGAAGACACTTCCGCCTATCTCCCAAAGTAAAGACCATAGTAGGGAGGACCGAAAAGGAGAACAAAAAGGTCTTGAGTTTTGCCCAGAAAGGTGATCTTATTTACAAGGTTCTGGATTTTCCAGGGCCAATAACCATCGCTAGGGGAGATTTGGAAGATCATTTGAGTGAGCTTCCTGCATGTATAACAGCAGGATACAGTAAGGCAAAGAACGAAAAAAATATAAATGTCAGTTGTAAAGAATACCCCTCAGGCAGGACAGGGGTCTTTCAAGTATCGCCTCTTGAAAGAGAGCGACTCGAAGAACTGATGATTTAATTCCTCAGGTGACAGGCAACAAAGTGCCCTGTGGTTACCTCTTTAAAAACAGGATATTCCTCTTTACATATCTCTATCTTATAACGACATCTGGTATGAAAATGACAGCCAGAGGGCGGAGTTATCGGGCTTGGGGGGTCGCCTTCCAAAATAATCCTCTTTTTCTTAAGGGTAGGATCAGGGACTGGCACAGCGGATAATAATGCTTCTGTATAGGGGTGTTGTGGATTTTTATAGAGTTCTCGGCTATCCGATAACTCCACTATCCTTCCTAAATACATAACTGCTACCCTATCGCTCACATATTCAACTACACTCAGGTCATGGGCAATAAACAGGTAAGTCAGATTAAAATCTTCCTGGAGCTTCTGCAATAGATTGATCACCTGCGCTTGAATAGAAACATCCAGAGCAGAGACCGTCTCATCGGCTATTATCAACTTTGGGTTTAAGCTAAGGGCCCTGGCTATCCCAATGCGCTGCCTCTGCCCCCCGCTGAACTCATGGGGATACCTATCTATGTATTCCGGTCTTAGCCCTACTACTTCCAGCAGATACTTGACCCTTTCCTTTCTCTCTTTTCTATTTCCAATATTGTGAATAATAAAGGGCTCTTCAACAATCTTACCCACTGTCTTACGAGGATTCAGAGAGGAATAAGGGTCCTGAAAGATTATTTGCATCTCTCTCCGCAATTCCCTCATTCTCTCCCCATTGGTGGCAGTGATATCTTCACCATCAAAGTAGATCTCTCCTCCTGAAGGCTCTTCTAATTTGAGTATCAACCTTCCCATAGTTGACTTTCCGCATCCACTCTCTCCCACTAATCCCAGGATTTCACCCCTCTTGATCTTAAGGTTTACACCATCAACGGCCTTGACTACAGTTTCTTTTCCAGAGAAAAACCCCTCTCTAATAAAGAAGTATTTTTTCAAATTATTCAGAACCACAAGATTATCAGCCATAGGAGTTTATACTGCCTATATGTTGGGGATAGGTGACTTTAAAATTTTACATCTATTGTATAGCGTTTGCAAGTGCTATTTAGGCGGCAATCTGAAAAGATTTATCGGTGAAGTTCATAAAAGGATTGAGAGCTGGATTGAATTTCCGGGACAGGGAAGACCAAGGAAGGGGGAACTAAATCCCCAAACCAATTCATTGGTTTTGGGGATAAAGATAATCCATAGTTCTCTACAACTTCTTCTATTCGCTCAAATTAGCCTCCGTCTGTGTCGCTTATCTGCTTGTGCAGTTTTACCGGCTCCGCCCGTATTCTACGCATTCTAATATTGAGCATCTCCACAGCGACGGAAAATGCCATCGCAAAATAGATATAACCCTTCGGAACATGCACATCGAAACCTTCAACCATAAGTGTGACACCCACTAAGATCAGAAACGAAAGCGCAAGTATCTTGATAGTGGGATGCTCATCGACAAAATCCCCTATGGATTTTGCCGCCATCAACATAACCACGACCGCGAGAATAATGGCGATCGCCATGATGGAAACATGCTCGACCAGTCCGACAGCAGTGATCACCGAATCCAGAGAGAAAACAATATCCAGAATCGCAATCTGCGTCAGCACCATTCCCAGACTAGTGGCAACAACTGCCTTACCGTGATCTTCAATCCCTTCCAGGCTGTTATGTATCTCATGAGTCGCTTTGGCCAGAAGAAACATGCCGCCCCCAATTAGCACGACATCACGCCCTGAAATCGCCTGGTTCAATACCGTAAACCACGGTTCGGTTAATCCCATCACCCAGGAAACAGAGAACAACAAAGCCAGGCGCGCAGTCATGGCGAGACCAAGGCCCATTTTTCTGGCGAAAGCGCGTTGAATCAGGGGAAGACGACCTACCAGAATCGAGAGAAAAACAATGTTATCGATACCCAATACAATCTCTAGCGCGGTTAACGTGCCTAACGCTATCCAAGCCTCGGGGTTTGCCAGCCATCCAAACATTCGCTTCTCCTATTCTTCGATTTAAGCTCTACTGAAATAATCCTTTAGCTAGAACGCACAGTCCCCGAGCGGAGCGAGGGGAGAATGTTTCGGATAACCTGTTGAAAAAGCTTACAAAAAAACAACTAAAAAGCCACAT
>WOUX01000191.1 GCA_009773075.1 bacterium
TAAGTCCCCCATTAGGCATAATTAATTGCTTCCTGCCATCAAGTATGCGACGCACTACACTCCACTCAGCAGGGATAAGCTGCCTTGGACCATAAACCATCGGGAATCTGAGAACAGTACCATTATAGAAACCCAAATGGTGGCCTTCTAATACCGCGAGTTCACTTTGTACCATCAGGTAGGAGAAACTATCAATTTCGTGACTGGTAGTTAAGGGGGCATTTTCCTGAATGGGATAATGAAGTCCTTCTGGGTTTTGAGTAGGGTCGAACCAACCTCTGTACACCGCTACTCCCCCTGCACATATCAATCTTTCAGTTCTTCCCCTCATCACCTCCGCTACATAACGTAACCTTCCGTACATGGCTAACACCAAATCAAAGGTACGTGAGCCCAATGCCTCATTGAGGGTCTCCACAAAATGGGCATCACCATGGAGATGTTCGATTTCAGAAGGAAGGTCTATTTCGTGGGTTCCACGATGAAGAATAGTTACCTTATAACCCCTATTTAATAATCCTTCTAATACAAATGGACCTGTTGGACCAGTTCCTCCAACTACCAATGCCTTCAAAAGAATCTCCTTATATTTTATTTCTAGTCAAGATAGTCACCACCGAATTTGATATACCCCTTCCGCCTACATTGTGCTGTAACCCGTAGCCGTTCTTTATTTTTACCTGCCGCTTCTCATTGACGCTGGGGTCGCCGGCGCCATTCGAGTTATTCACATCTTCTCTCAACTGCCAGAACAACTCTGCTATCTGGGCAATACCTGTAGCACCCAATGGATGCCCTTTGGACATAAGACCACCACTGGGATTGACCGCTACTTCGCCATCGAGGTCAGATTTGCCCTGTTCAATGAACTTACCTCCTTCACCCTTCTTGCAGAACCCTAAATCCTCATAGTTGATTATCTCTGTGATAGAAAAGCAGTCATGGACCTCTGCCACATCTATATCCTTCGGTTCTATCCCAGCCATAGAATACGCCTGTTTGGCCGCCCTGACAGATGCTACAAACTCTGTAAAATTTTCCTTTTCATGGACATAAAAAGTATCGGTTCCCATACCAAAACCGGCAACGTATACCGGTTTGTCCGTATACTTTTCAGCTAAATCAGCCCTGCATATTATCGCTGCAGCCGCACCATCTGTCTGAGGACAGCAGTCCAAGAGGTTCAATGGACTGCATACCATGGGTGATTTGAAAACATCTTCTACGGTTATCTCATACCTGTAGTGAGAGTACGGGTCGTAAACACCATTTCTATGGTTTTTGACAGCCACCATGGCCATTTGTTCCTTGGTGGTACCGAATTCATGCATATGCCGCATCGCCTGGGGGGCAAACATGGTCATAGCCGTCTCCCCCCGCTGAAGCACAGGATGCCCCTGTGCAGCCAGAGAGAGCATCTCTGCTGTTGATTTGTCCCGCATCTTCTCTGCTCCAAGCACTAGCGCTACGTCATAGACGCCGGAAGCAACCCCTAGACAGGCATTTCTGAATCCATCACTTCCCGTAGGACAACCGTTCTCTATGTGGCTGCAAGGAATCCCAGCAAGCCCGATATTCCCCACGAGGGAAACCCCGGCAATGGTCTGGGTCCCATGGGCACCGGGCCTACAATCGGCGATCCATGCCGCTTGAATGTCTTTAGGATTAAAACCTTTGTCTACATGATTGATGGCATTGAGGTAAGCCTCCTCAACCATAACCTCCCAATCTTTTTCAAATAATTCTCCAAACTTTATTATTCCTACTCCAACTATTGCTATCTTGTTCCATCCCATCTCTAGTACCTCCAGTATTCCATCTATTGTATTCTTATCGGCCTGAATACGTTTCCATACAGGTCTACATTATCCTCGGAAGTCAATTTCCGCAGAACCAATTCTACCGGCATATCGATCTTTATCTCCTCAGGACTCATCTCTGTGCCCAATGCCCTATGTCTCACTCCGTCATCAAGATCAGCAATGATAATAGGTAAAGGGGATTCAAAACCTGCTGGCATGTAATAGTTTACACAGAAGGTGTGTATCTTCCCTCTCCTGCTAAATACAACCTCCTTAAACTCTGTATTGCCACACCTTATACAGATCTTCCTCTGAGAAGGTGGAAAGTTTACATATCCACAGTTCAAACACTTGGCGCCGATCAGCCTATAAAGCTCGGCACTAGCCCTCCACATAAGAGGAGACAACGGAGAAACCCCCAAGCTTGCAGGTTCTTCGTCTTTTTTCAGGACACCTTTACCCCTCAGATACCTAGGATAATCTATATATGTATTGCTAGCCAGATATGATTGATACGATTTGCATCTCTTTCTTGCCTTCTCTATGGGTTCTTTTACGGTTAGGTACAGGGCATCGCTTGTCCCCGATCCGTAAGATACGGCAAGAACCCTATTGCCCGGAACTGCCCTGTCAAAAACCGATGATAGACCTATGAACAAACAGGCTGCTCCTGTATCACCTATGTCATTAAATATGGAGCCCAGCTTTGTCTGTTCAGGCGTTAGCTTAAGCTTTCTGGCTATCTCCATGGGAAGCCTCGCATCAGGTTGCTGGAATACAACATGTTGAAATTGGCTGATGGCTAAACCTGTTTTTGACAAAAGCCCCTTTAAAGAATTGAGTGTGTATTCCGAATATCCATACTGTCGGGTAAACCTGGGTTCATAGTCTTTTACATAGGTGTCTTCCAGACTCCTCCAATTATCTCTAAAATTACCCGAATAGGTATAAACTTCTTCAAGATCGGCTATAGTATCTTTATCTCCAATTATAAAAGCCCCCGCTCCACCACCGAAGGACATTTCCATATTGCTTCCCGGTGAAGCCGGACGATAATCCGAAGCAATTACAAGACCATATCTAACCCTACCAGACTTTACCGCATCCACACATGCCTTCAAGGCGGCAACACCTGCCCTCGGGGTTGTGGTAAAGTCCATTACTTCAATATCCTGTCTTGCCCCCAATGTCTCAGCGATAACACCTATGGATGAATGCTCTATATTTGGAGGAGAATCGGTGCCTAAATATATGGCATCTATCTCTTTGACATCAGCCAGACCTGAATGCTCAATCGCATTGACAGAAGCCTCTACCGCCATTGTTATAATGTCCTCATTTTCACTAAGAACCGCATTTTCGCCCTTGCCACGGCCTCCCCAAACCTTTGCTATTTCTTCTCTTTTAATGCGACATTTGGGGATATAAACTCCATAACCCACTATTCCTACTGCCATATGTGCCTCCTCTCTATTGTCATCCATTCGACTTTGCTTCTATCCATTAAAGAACTACAGCCAATTTACCTGAGTCAAGGTATGCCGTCAATAATTTTTTGTAAAATTCACCCCCATA
>WOUX01000192.1 GCA_009773075.1 bacterium
CGTTGTTTGGAGAAGTAAACATACTACAAACAGGGGTTTCAGGCCCAGGCAACTACCCTTTAAAGGGAAAGACAACTGTTTTAGACCTCCTTGTGTCAGCCGGAGGGGCTACATCTAATGCCGATTTAAGGAGAGCAAGATTAATGCGGGGAGGGAAAACATATACCTTAAACCTCTATAAGACTATGTTCCAGGGAGATCTCAGTCAAAATGTTATACTGGACGTAGGAGACTTGATAGTAATCCCTGAGTCTCCAACAGGCAAGGACAAGATCTTCGTGCTGGGAGAGGTGACCGCCCCGGGAGCCTATTCATTCAAACATGAGATAGACCTGGTAACGGCTATATCGCTAGCGGGAGGATATTCCTATGACGCCAAGGAAAAAAACATACTGGTAATAAGAGGATATCCGGCTAAAACCAATGTGCTCGTTGCAAACCTTAAAGATTTTCTTAGACAAGGTGATTTCAGCCAAAACATACCTCTCCAAAGCGGGGATGTCGTCTATGTCCCCCGAAGTGTAATCGGTGACATAAACTACTATGTTTCCAGGTTAACCCCAATGTTGGATTTTACCTTCTATCCTTCCAGGTACAGGGATGCCTATACCACAGGAGGAGGCCTACGCATAAATACGGGGACCCGTTGATAATGATGAGAAACTTAACATTTTATTTTTGGAGTTAAGAAGTGGCACAGTATGATTTAACGTTAAGGGATTACTGGCGTATATTACATAAAAGAAAGATGATTGTCATCTTTGCTACCATCCTCATGGGAGTTTTCAGCACCTTTTTTGCTGTTCTTCAAACTCCTGTTCCTTCGTATGAGGCTTCTTCAAGCGTAAAGATAGAGCGAAGTTCAACCCTCACCGGCTTGTACGTTGAGACTCTGTCATGGAGCTCGGCGGATAATTTAGAAACGCAGGCAATAATCATAAAAAGTTACCCTGTAATAGAGGAAGTAGCTAAAAAGCTGGGTTTTTTAGATAGTAACCTGACTTCCGATGAAATTCGCAGGGACACTAAATACCTTAACGTTGTTTTGAAACTTAAAGATCAGGTGGAGACTAAGCGAGAAGGGTTCACAAACTTAGTTAATATTATAGCAACCTCAGAAGACCCTAAACTAGCTCAAAAACTGGCCAATACTGTTGCGGAAGTCTACAGAGATCAGAATACCAAGGAAAGGAACAAGCGTATTATTGAAGGAAGGGTTTTTATAGAGCAGCAATTAGAATTGGCGAAGGAAAACCTTAAAGAGGCAGAGGAAAAAGTAAAAGAATATAGAGAAGAAAATAAATTTATCTCAATCGACAGTGAAACCGGAACTACTTTAAGTCAATTAACCAGCATAGAGACAGAACATGAAGGCCTAAAGCGGACCATTGAAGAAATTAACTCAATCTTGAAACGCATTAAGAGGGAAGAGGCAATACCGGGAAAAGATATAAAAGGCATATATGCGGACAAAGTGGGACCCATATTTGCCCGATTAAACAGCCAACTTGTTGATCTCACTTTGGAAAGAGACACCCTCTTGCTTAACTTTACTAAAAACCATCCCAGGCTAAAGGAAGTAAAAACCAAAATTAGCGAGACAATTCAAAATATGATCGCTGAACTTTCAGATCAAAAGAAAACCTTTGAAGGGCGTAAGAGCAATCTGGCAGGGGATCTTGATCGACTTCGCAGTAAATTCAGAGCCCTTCCGGAAAAGGGATTAATGCTTGCCAGGCTGGAGCATGATTTAACAGTCAAGTCCCAGACCTTTTCTCTTTTAGAATCCAAATATCAGGAGGCTTTGATAAAAGAGGCTGAAAAGGTAGAAGAGGTGAGTATAGTAAAGCCGGCTGTAGAACCGACAAGTCCTGTCAATTCACCCCATGTTTATACAACCTCCTTTATAGGTGTTATTATCGGACTAATTATTGGTTTAATAATGGCATTTGTATTTGAAACCCTCGATACCTCCATAGGCACGATAGAGGATGTAGAGAAATTCCTTGAAGTGCCTGTGCTGGGTGTAATACCCCATGTTGGAGACGAAGACATAAAGAGTATTATGCTGTCGGAGGGATATCCTGAAAACACTGATGAAGAAATCATACGCAGGAATGCACGTTTAATTACTCACTTTGCTCCCAACTCGACACTGGCTGAAAGTTATAAGAAATTAAGGACTAATGTCCATTTTATGAGAATGGAAAAGGACATTAAAACAATACTATATACCAGTTCTTCCCCTTTTGAAGGGAAGACTACTACTGTGATTAATCTGGCTATTGCTATGGCTCAGACAAGCGAGAAAGTACTTTTAATAGAAGCTGATTTAAGGAAACCAATGGTCTCCAAGCTTTTCGGGATAGATAAAATACCAGGTCTCTCAGATATTATCTTAGGCAACTATGAATGGCGGGATACAGTTAGGACAATAACTGATTTTATTACTGGAGATATGAAAATAGATGATATAATGAAGACCCCAGGTATTGATAACCTTAATATAATTACTTCTGGGACTATAAGTCCAAATCCATCTGAGCTGCTAGGTTCACAACGTATGGAAGATTTCATCTCTCAGGTGAGAGAAGAATACGATGTTGTTCTTTTTGACTCATGCCCTGTTCTTGCCGCTGCAGATGCTTCTATTCTGGCATCAAAACTGGATGGGGCAATTCTAGTATATCATGTAGGGAAAATAGCCCGAGGGGCATTAAGGCGTGCCAAGGCTCAATTAGAGAACGTTAAAGCAAGAGTAATAGGGGTTGTATTGAATAAACTTCAGACAGAAATAAGCCCTGATTATACAGAATTTAAATATGACCGTTACTATGCCTATGGAGAGAAGAGGAAAACTCCTTCAAAGCCAAAGAGGTGGTATCGAAGATCAAAGGAGAAACTAGAGATATAAAAACCATCACAAAAAGAAAAAGACAAAGAAGAATAATCCTATGCAAGTTTTGTGGGGAGTGAACAGAATTGGTTAAAAGGAGAAGGAAAAGCAAAACCAGAAAGAGGAAAGAGGTAAAATTCCTGATTGTAGTCACCCTTATATGTTTTTTACTGGCAGTAGTTGTATCTTTCATAACCGGGAGAGCCCCTGCTTTAATAGACAGGGTGATAACGAAAAGGATTGAGGGCGAGATTGTTAAAAAGGTTGAAGATACCAAAAAGGGGCTTGCTGGTTCCGACATAGAAAAACTTAAAAAAGAATATAAAAAACAATAGCAAAACCAATAGTTGGAGGTTTATGCCTCTCCTGCCAATACTATACAACCCGAGTAGTTACCATAATTATATTCATTGAATTTCCCAGTTTATGCAGGGAGTCCGTTCATGCCTAATCTATTAAAGAGGCTTGACA
>WOUX01000193.1 GCA_009773075.1 bacterium
TTGTCCTCCTCCATACCTGCTGCCCTTGCCTCCCTTTCCTTTTTTCTTTTCTTTGCCACGTCAGAAAAGATCATCCATGCGATGAGGATAAGGAGTACAACATACATCCAGCGGACATAGAGTTCTACCTTGCCGAGGCGTTCCAGCCACATAATCATCTGTGCGCCGATCTCAAACCCTACCACGGTGCCGACGAGCATAATAAAACCCAGCCGATAATCTACATTCCCGAACCTGCCATGCCGCATGGTGGAAATAAGGGACTTTCCCGCCATGTGGGCAATGTCGGTCCCGATCGCGAAAGCCATGGGAAAACCAAGGATGTTAAGCCCCGGTGTAACCATCCAGGCGCCGCCCATGCCAAAGAAACCACCGATTATTCCGACCCCGACTCCAAGGATAACAAGACCAGGCCAGAATACTGTAACCCCCGAAATGGGCATTAAAACATACAACCAGTCCATACATTACCTCCCAAGTTTTTAAAAAAAAGATTCAAGGATTCTAGGGTTCAAGTGCCTGTTTTCTAAGCATTTTCCTTGACCCCATGACTCCCTCCTCATAATTTTAGTGTTCAGCTAATTCCCTCGACTTCAGGTCAATGCCTATATGGCTCATAACCAGGTCCGCTATAAGACCAAGAAGCACACCGACAATCGGAATGATTGCCACTGTTAGAAGAGTAAAATATAGATGACTTTCATTATATAGATTGGCAAACCATGCCTGCCATCCCGTCAATATGCGCGTATCAGCCACAATGACGAGGGGGGAAGCCTTTTCTGCAGCAGCCAGGGCAATATCCGATATAACGAACAATGCCATAACCATTACACCTGTTATTTTTGTCCACAACTTAAACATCTCCTTTACCTCCTGAATTCATCGAATTACACTCACACTGCATGGAGCGTGTGCCACCACCTTGGCCGCTGTGCTCCCCATCAAAACCCTCTCTAGACCGGTGATGCCCGTGCTTCCCATAAGGATGAGGTCAAATCCATCATCTTTCGCCCTCCCTATAATATTGTTGGCCGGCACAACACCTGTCTCCATGATGGTCTGGACATTGATCCCCCTTTCTTCGAAAATAATCTTTGCCCTCTCGAGGGCATCCCTGGCCTGTCTCTCCAATTTCTCCTGGATTCTGGGCGGCATGTCATCAAAGTCACCCTTCCCAAAATAGGCAACTGACATCAGGGTAATTTCTGCCTTTTCTTTCTCTGCCAGTTCCAGCGCCCTTCTTACCGCCTTCATGGAATTTTCTGAACCGTCTGTTGCTGCAAGTACCTTCATAAAAACCTCCTCGTCATCTCAAGTTAATGCCTAAAGTGAGCTAAAGTTTAAAGTGCCTAAAGTTTTTAAAATGGGAATTCTTATACTAACCTTAGCTTCGCTTCACTCCTCCCCCTTCTCCTGATCAAATATGCGACCGGGAAAGCGGACCAACTCCTGTATCTTTGCACTGCGGATCTTCTGTTCCTGGGTATTCCTCTTTTCAAAAGCGGCGGCCAGTTTTTCCAGGAGTTCATCGAACTTTACCGGTTTTATCAGGTAATCAAAGGCGCCTAACTTTAACCCCTCGATGCTCGTTTCTACCGAGGCATGTCCGGTAAGGAGAATTACCTCGGTCAAAGGCTGCATCTTCTTGATTTCTCTTAACCCCTCGATGCCGTCCATGCCGCCCGGCATCTTGACGTCCAGCAAAACAACGTCAAAGAGCTTTCCCTTCATCAGCTCCAGGGCTGCCTCTCCAGTTGGAACACCTGTTGCATCAATTTTCCTTTTCTGCAAACGGTTGACGATTGTTTCTAAAAAATCTGTTTCATCATCTACAACCAAAATCCGGAAGGTGTCCATCGTAACCTCCTTGTTTACAATTCAGGCATAAAGGCTGAAGGTGTACAGACTGAAGGGAAAAACATGCGCGACCACACAAAGCCAAAATCGTTTGGATACCTTGACAGGTTGTTGTGTCATAAATGATGATTATTGCCCTTCAGTCTTCAGTCTATACACCTGTCTTAGCCCCTACTTCTTCTCCGGGACAACAATGGGTAACCTTACAGTGAATGTTGTCCCTTTCCCTTTTTCGCTCTTGAGGGTGATTGTCCCTCCCATATTCTGGACGATATTATGAGTAATCGACAAACCAAGCCCTGTTCCCTTGCCTCCCGGTTTGGTGGTGAAAAAGGGTTCAAAAACCCTTGCCTGATACTCTTTGGGAATACCCTGTCCATTGTCTCTCACGCTAACGGCTATGTCGGAATTGATCCTACGGCTGCTTACGCAAACCAGCCCATCCTTGCCTATCTCGTCAATGGCATTCGTTATCAGGTTCAGAAACACCTGCTGGAGCTGGGCATGGTCACTGGCAATGATGGGCAGATCGGTTCCCAGCTCTTTCTCTATCGCAATGTTATTTGTCCGGGCATAACTCTCCAGAAAGGTTACCGTCTCATTCAGGATTTCGTTTATGTCCACATCCTCCAGATGAGGCTCCATCCTCCGGGCAAATCCAAGCATCCCATGGGTTACCTTTCTCGCCCTCTCCACGTGTTCCTCTATCTTCCTGAGTGATTTTTTATACTCCTCAAAGTTCTGGCTCTTCTTAAACTCCTCCTCTGTCAGGAGATCCTCCATCCATCCGGTTTTTTCGGCAATAACGGCAAGGGGATTGTTGATTTCATGGGCAACGCCGGCCGCCATCTTACCGAGGGCTGCCAGTTTGTCTGCATGAACGAGTTGTGCGTTCAATTCGTTCATCTTCCGGTCAGCCATTTCCAGGTGACTGACGGTTAGACGGGTGGTAAAGATAGTCGTCAGGATGATCAGTAAACAACCGGAGACAACGATAATAATCTCCATCCTTTTCGTTTTAAACAGTTTTGTCATCTCCTCCGACGCATCCTGGCTGATCACCAAAAGCCAGTTGTTTTTTTTCAACCACCTTCCAGCATAGAGGACCTTTCTCCCTTCTCTGTTCACCTTTTCTAAGACCGTAGTTCCCTCTCCAAAGGTAGTGGGATTAAGATTTGATTTAGAGAGAATCTCACCATTAAAACGCAGGCGCGTTTGATAGATGCCCTCTCTGTTGATAATAAAGGCATCCCCTGTTTTTCCCACCTGTGCTGCCCGGACAAGACCCTCAAAAACATCAGAGTCTATTGTTGCCCTCAGTATCCAACTTCTGTTGCTCTCCTGACGTCGGACAGCGACGATAAAATGAGGCAGCCGCCTGTAACCCATAAAGACATCACTGACGTAAACGCCCTTGCTTTCAACCTCACCGAACCACGGTTGCAAATAATAGTTCAGACCAAGAAGGTTGTAAGGGCCCACGTAGGCTACA
>WOUX01000194.1 GCA_009773075.1 bacterium
TGAATCCAACCAAACTATGGCAACCCCTTGCTGAGAATTTAAACCATACTTTTCCGCCTCCCTGGACGTTACAGGGCGGACTTTTACCCCTAATCGCTCTTTGACGGAAGAGGATGCTATTTTTGTAGCATCCTCCAGATTGCCGGTCTTGACCATAAGCTTTACCTTCTTATCATTACGCAAAACCGCCACCTCTACATTCTGACCAATAGTGCCGATGGCCACCTCATTGCGAAGGATGCTGGCGTTTCTTATTTCCTTTCCGCCATAAGAAACTACAATATCACCCCTCTTGATACCAGCCTTCTCTGCGGGCCCTCCCTTGATCACTTCTGCAATCAATGCACCCTTTGCGGGCTCCACACCGAACGACTTGGCAAGTTCCGGGGTAATATCCTGTACACTTACACCCAACCAGCCACGCTCCACTTTGCCGTGAGCTATCAGTGCCCTGGAGATGTGAATGGCCATGTTGCTTGGGATGGCAAAGCCAATACCTTCAGATCCGCCGGATTGGGACGCGATTGCGGCGTTAACCCCGATAACCTCCCCCAAAAGGTTCAACAGGGGACCACCACTGTTGCCCGGATTAATCGCAGCATCGGTTTGGAGAAAATCCTGATAAGTGCTGGGATCCATGATTCCGGTTCGGTGTTTGGCACTTATTATCCCCTGGGTGACGGTCTGGTCCAGACCTCCCGGATGACCGATGGCCACTACCCACTGCCCCACCTTTACCTTGTCTGAATCTCCAAATGTCACATGGGAAAGAGATTCCTTTGCAGAAATTTTGATTACCGCCAGATCCGTCTTGGGATCAGCCCCTACTAATCTGGCAGGGTATCGTTTGCCGTTGGCCAGAAGCACCTCTATCTTGGTAGCGCCTCCTGCCACATGGTTATTTGTGAGGATATGCCCATGCGGATCTATGATCATTCCTGTTCCCAAGCCTTTCAATTCACGTTTGAATTTTCGAGGCATCTGAGGGATATTGAAAAAATGTCTGAAGAAGGGGTCACCTTCAAAAGGCAACAAGGGGTTAACCACCTCTTGACGTTCAGTTACCTCGATATGCACCACAGCAGGTATATTCTGTTCCGCCACCCGCTCAATTGCGGTACTCAAGTCTACTGGTGTTTTCGTATTCCCCTCTACCCGGTCTGACACCAATGCATCTGTTGGTTTTTGGGCATCTTCACTCTCCCTGGCACATGCAGTCATAAACCATACACCTAGGAACATAAACACCATTCCCAGGATAGAAATTTTAATAAACCGGTTGAATAACGGACGATTACGGTCAGAAAAACGATTTTCCATGGTATTTCTCCCTCCTAAATATCCCCCTTCACTGAAGTGCACCTCCATGTGTGAGTGATATGTATCCTGAAATACTATATAACTCATCAAAAGTGAAACGCTACCATTACTCCTACTCCATTTCGAATAGCGGCAGGAACTACAACCACCTTCGGACTCTTTGTTTCTGTTTTGTCTACACTGGCAACTGCCAGATATGCCATCCACCAGCCCAATGCTGCTTGGGAAAAATAGTGAGCATTATCGTTTATCCTTGATATCACACTTAGAGTTGATGCAAAGTAGAGACCGTACTTATAGTATGGATTATCTGTCATTTTAGCAGCCGTGATGAAAGGGACAGCACCATTAAAACTGTGTCCACTCACCCCATTGTTATCACTAAAGGGGCTCCAGCCGGAGCCGCCTTCATCCGGTCTCGAAGCTCCAAGGGCTCTTTGCAGGAAAAGCGTTGGAGGATATCCTACAAGTAGCGTTCTTAAGCATCTTTTCCCCCATTCACCAGTTGTGGAACTCAACTCTACATCCCCGGCAAACTCTTCAAAAAGGGCAGCCCCTAAATATACAGGGATGGTTATTACCCCCTCTCCAAACATCTTTGTGACCGTTGAAAGTTTGTCAGTATCTTCGTTTCTCACTGACTCTTGATACCGATCCTGAATTTCCCTATCTGCCGATGTATTGGCCAATACTCCAGTTGCCCCAGCCCTATTGCCAATTTTTCCAGATTCCCTACAGAATAAAAGTTCTTATAGTCTTCATATATGGTATTCCTTACCCTGTCATCCCAACTATATTTCCCTTCCTCTGTCCAGGCACTAGACGGGAGAATTAATAGAAGCATAACCAAAGATACTACTCTTAGATTTTTCATTTTATTACCCCCTCTTAGTATACCGCAAAGCGGTATGATTAACAATCCAAAAAATCTAACAAGGATGCCTGTATGAATTTCTACACTAAACAAATTTTATTGCGGGACCAATCTGCACGCCAAATCCATGTACATCTGCATTCTGAATCAGGATGGAGAAATAGTGATGCAACGGAATATCAGAACAGATCCAGCAGTCTTTCTTAAAATAAAATTCAATTTGGATTCTCGTCTTCCCTTTCAAATCTGCCGTATCTGAGTACCAGAGTTGGCAGCACAAGAAGATTAAGGGCGGTCGAGGTTACAAGGCCTCCGAGAATCACTATTGCCATAGGGCCTTCAATCTCTCGGCCCGGTGCCCCGCTGCCGATTGCCAGAGGGAGCAGGCCTAAACCGGTAACCGAGGCAGTCATGAGAATGGGTGCGAGCCTTTCTGAAGCGCCCCTGACAGCAGCTTCAATGCCCCAATTCATCCCTTCGATAGAAACCAGATGTTCGTAATGCGAGATCATCATGATGGAATTGCGGAGGGTAATGCCGAAAAGGGTTACAAATCCAACCAGGGTGCCAATGGACAGTATACCACCGGAGGCAAACACGGCAAGGACTCCACCAACCAGGGCAAAGGGCAGATTTATCAACACCAATAGCAAGTTACGGGTG
The DNA here is from genome assembly GCA_009773075.1 of bacterium. Taxonomy (GTDB): domain Bacteria; phylum Desulfobacterota; class UBA8473; order UBA8473; family UBA8473; genus UBA8473. The sequence goes on from WOUX01000194.1 coordinate 2,858, forward strand.
TTTCTCATCAGGATTGATAATAACAGGATAATCCCCAACCCTGCTATTAACGAATGAACCAGCAGATCACGCCTGGACTGTGCCTGGGCAGCAGCAGCGCCTTCAAATTCCAGATACATCCCGGCAGGCAGGGAAACCCTCGATTCGATCTCTCTTCCGGCCTGTCTGACAAAGGAATTGATATTCCGTCTCGCTACATTGCAGGTTACGGCCTGGACCCGTCTGGCTCCCTGATGCAGCACAGCATAGCGGCCTGATGTTTCATAGATGTCGGCAAGCTGTTTCAGGTTGACGTAGGTTCCGGCCGGATTACGGAGAGGCAATACCCCAACATCAGTAAAGGTTTTCCGATCCTGCGGATCGAGTATCACCGACACATCAAAGACCCTGTTGCCATCGTAGATCTGGCCAACCACATCACCCTGATAGGCGGCCTGTACGGCATCGAGGACATCTACAGGATCAAAGCCCCAGCATCAGCGGAATCCGGGATATTACTCAGAATCCTGCCAATCTCCTGAGCCTTTTTATCCAGCGTATCCATGTCATTGCCAAAGATGTTGATAACCACAGAAGCGGTATATCCGGAAAGGGTTTCCTCGATCCGTTCTGTAAGGAAGGTCTTGATGGCGAAGTTTACGCCGGGGAACTGTGCAAGTAAGCTGCGAATCTCCGACTGTGCAGACTCAGCCTGTTTGTCAGAAAGAGGCCTGAGGTCCACCTCGAATTCACTGTCCTGGGCTCCCATGATGTCATCAGCCTTTTCCGCCCTTCCTGCCCGCTGGGCAACTGAGCGAACATAGGGAGTTTTCAGGAGTTCAAAGGTTACCC
>WOUX01000195.1 GCA_009773075.1 bacterium
GGGGTTGCCAGATCAGGGTTTCCCATCCCCAAATCGATGATATCTTCCCCCCTTCTTCTGGCTTCCAGCTTCAGCTCATCAACTATTTTAAAGACATAAGGGGGTAATCTTTTAATCCTCTGAAACTCTTCCATTTTTAGCGCACCTTCTGTTGGTTTTTATGCTTAAAGCTCTTTTGCTATATCAGCGATCTTATACTGTATGGTAATAACATGAGAAAAGGCATCCAAATCTTTTTTGTTCCTTGGACTGGTATTTACTGTCTCTTCATCTATTATCAAGACTGGAACAACCTGTTCGATGTCCAACTTGTTAATCTCTGCCCATCTCTTCTGCCAGATATTGGGATGTCTCACTGCATTAAGGGGTCTTTCTTTCAAGGCTATTTTAACCACATAGTGTTTTCCTTCAGTGTCCTGGAAGCAAAAGTCCAGTTTTTGGCGACCAGGGTGGACATCTATCCAGTGTTCACTTTTTAGTGTACTCCTATCCATTGTTATGCCAATGAGTCTCTCCATTATTTCCGGTTTCTTTGTCATAATATCCCGTACATGATCACCAGTGATACTCTCAACACTTGCCATGATAGTTACCTCCTTTTGCTATTGTATTTTCTTCAAATTTTCCTTTCCCCGTTTTTATAAATAACCCTTCTAATTTTTTCTTGGCTTTCTCAATCTCCTTGTCCTTTTTATGCTCTCAATTTAGATATTTTTTGGTAGTATTCCACAAGGCATCTCATTGCCTTGGCAGCCCGGCCAAAGGAAGAAAAAACCGGAAGTTGGGCATCGATAAGACGTCTCCGTTGTTCAGCGATGAACTTCCAGCGCCAGTCCTGAAAGTGATTGATGGCTAAATCACCGGTACGCAAAACTACTGCCAGTGGTTTTTTTCGATTTTTGCCTATCTCGATAAAATCGCTGATCTCCTCTCTTAGGGTAGCAGTCCATCTCTCTTTTTCAAAAGGGGCATCGTCGGTTACATTGGCAATGAGAAAATCGAAATCAGCTTCTTGTGACATCATTTTTAATATATTTCCGGTAGAGATTTGACTGCCCTCCATCATCGATCGATCGGCGGGATTTCCTATCCAATCCCATATATCCGGTGCTCTGTCTTTTAGTTCATTTCTGATTCCATCAGGCAAAGGCACAACATTAAATCCTTCTTCCTCCCATTCATCAGCAGAAAGCACACTTTTTCCACCCCCTCCTCCTGCTATCCCGACCCTTCTTCCTAAAATCGGGGGAAGGAACGAAAAGGAGACTGCCAGATCAATCATTTCATCAATGGATTCCGCCTGTATAGCACCTGCCTGCTTTATAGCTGTTTCCCAAAGATTTAAAGAACCAGCCATAGCAGCCGTATGAGAAGCCTCGGCTCTAGTCCCAGCCTTACCCCTTCCCCCCTTTAGAACAATAACAGGCTTTAGTTGACTTACATGGCGCAAAGTATCGAGGAATCTCTTGCCATCTTTTAACCCTTCAATATAACTTACGATTATTTTGGTTTCCTTGTCTTCTGAGAAATACCCCAAAAAATCAGTTTCGTTCAGGTCTAGGGCGTTACCGTAACTGATGACTTTGCTGAAGCGTATCCCCCTAAGAGAAGCGTAACGAACAAACTCAGTAGCGGAGCCTCCACTTTGAAAAAATGCACCTACATGACCAGGTTCTTTAGGAAAGTCATACCCAAAAGAGATCCCTTCTTTTGGATAGTGTATTCCAACGCAATTAGGACCTAAGAGACGAATGTTGAACTCTTTTGCCCGTTTGAGGATCTGCTGCTCAATTTTAATGGCATCCGGACGGCCTGTTTCACTTAACCTGCCCGTAAAAAGGTGAACAACCTTAACGCCATGACTGGGGCATTCCGAAAGAAGATCAACCACCTTCGAAGCAGAGATACAGCATATTACGTAATCAACTGAACCTGGAACCTCTTTAAGAGCAGGATAAGCTTTAAGATTGAAAACCTTCTCCAGTTTGGGGTTTACAGGGTATATCTGACCACGATAACTGTAATCCAGGAGATGGCGTACGAAATGGTACCCCAAAGAACGGGGATCTTCCGAAGCTCCTATTACAGCGATAGAATGTGGATGAAAGATGTGTTCAAGGGGATGCTGGGACATATATAAATATTTAATACCATGGAATCAGAAAATGTCAATAATTATGTTCAGTTGTTTCTGGTTATATTTCCTCTCTTTCCTCCCCCCTCTATTTTAAGCTGACGAGGCATAAACGGTTAAGGGAAATATGTTATTGACACACAACTATAATTCTCCTATACTGATTTCCAAAGAAACCAAGTTCTGATGGCTTCGTAAAAAGTCCATCTGCGGCGTTGCACTTCATCCTTCGTCGTTGCAGCGTACCCCTAAGTACGCTTCACTCCTCATGATTTGCGCGCCTTGCATCTGGAGCTTTTTACTTTGCCATCCCAATTTTGACTTTTTACGAGTTCATCAAGTTCTTATTGAACGAACAAAATCAAAAGGAGGTAGATTTAAAGTGGCTTATACATGGGAGAGAGTGACCAGTTTTGATTTCACTGATATCATTTATGAGAAGAGGCCGGGGGTGGCGAGGATAACCATAAACAGACCCAAGGCATTCAATGCCTTCACCTCTCATACTATGAAAGAGCTCGTTGAGGCATTGGCGGAATGTGCCGATGATGACCGTATCGGGGTAGTTGTTATTACTGGAGCGGGGAACAAAGCCTTCTGTACCGGAGGAGATGCCAAAGAGGCAGAAGCCGGCTATAGTTCGGAGATGCTCAGGTATACACCAAAGGTTCATGCCCTTATAAGGGAGATGCCTAAACCTGTGATCGCGGCCGTAAATGGTTTCGCTATTGGTGGTGGACAGGTACTGCAACAGATTTGCGATCTCTCCATAGCATCGGAGACGGCACAGCTCGGACAGGCCGGCCCTATGGTAGGGAGCTATGATGCCGCTTTTGGCGCCGCTTACTTGACCAGGATGGTAGGAGAAAAGAAGGCAAGGGAGATCTGGTATCTTTGCCGAAGGTACTCAGCCAAAGAAGCCATGGAGATGGGTTTGGTGAATGCAGTTGTGCTTCCTGACAAGCTGGAGGAGGAAGTGGATAAATGGTGTGACGAGATCCTGGCAAAAAGTCCTGGTGCGATAAAGGCTCTGAAAGCAGTCTTTGGCTCTATGAGTGCCGAGATCAGAGGTCTGGAGGTATTGTCGTTCGATGGTCTCTGGAGGTATTATGCCACAGAAGAAGCTAAGTACTATAAGGAGTCCTTCTGGGAGAAGAAGAAGCCCGATCCAGTAAAATACCGGAAG
>WOUX01000196.1 GCA_009773075.1 bacterium
AATCAGCAGGTATGACCACCTGTTATTGGTCTATAATATTCCCATATACCTCCACTTTGTTTATGCCTTTTTTTCTGTAAACAGGAAAAGATGGCTGGTCCCGGCAGCCTATCTGTTCAGTTTTTCATTGATGTTTTTCACCCAATCCCAACTATATCTTATTGGCAGTTATAAGTATTACTTCGGCTTTTTTGCCAAAGGTGGGCCACTTTTTTATCTGTTTTTCTCCATGAATTCTTTAGCGCTTTTGTACTGTTTGTATCTCTCCGAGAGACAGATAAAAGAAGAGACAAACCCTGTAAAGCGTAATCAGATCAAGTACATCTTTTTAGGGTTCGGAGTATATGCCATACTGGCACTGCTAAACGTTCTTCCAATGAGCGGAATAGAGATATACCCCTTTGGTAACTTTGGTTTCATACCTATGATAATCCTTGCTTTTGGAGTTTTAAAGCACGACCTTCTGGATATGGGATTTCTAATAAGAAAAGGGATGGTTTACTCATTAATTACTGGTTTCTTAATGGCGTTTTATGCCTTTTTAGTAGTAGCATTTGATATGATTTTTAAGGGCTTCAAAATTTCTGATTTCTTTTTCTTTCCTGTCTTTCTCTTTCTCATTATTCTATTTATTTTTATTCCTGTAAAAGAAAAGGTTCAAGTGGCTATCGACAGAATCTTCTTTAAGGGCAAATACGATTATCAGAAGACATTAAAGGATATTAGTCAGGCTATGAGATCTGTCCTGGATATGGAGGAGATAGTCAATCTTATCATTGATACAGTTATAAATTCAATGCATTTAACCAACGTATCAGTGGCTCTGTGGAGTGAAGAAGAGGAGGCCTTTCGAGTCCATAGTGTAAAGGGGGAACACGAAAAAAATGTAAAAGAGATAGAGTTAAGGCTCGAAAGTCCATTAATCGCCCTGCTGGTGAGGCAAAAAAGAGAACTATTTAGGCACGATATTGAGGAGCGGAATGAGTGGATGAGTAACAAAAGAGAGTGCCTCAGGCAATTGGGTTATCTACACGCAAGTTTAATAGTTCCTATGATCTTCAATAATTCTGTAAAAGGTTTTATCAGCCTTGGTTACAAAAAATCCGGTGATCTCTATACCTCGGAAGACCTGGAGTTGCTGCAAACCTTAGCAAATCAAAGCAGTATTTCAATAGAAAATGCCAGGTCGTACAGGACAATCGAAGACTTAAATAAAAACCTTGAGATGAAGATACAGGCTCGTACAAAAGAGCTGGAAAGGGCTTTATTGGAGAAGGAGAGGACACAAGAACAACTTATCCGATCAGAAAGCCTGGCGGCTGTCGGACAATTGGTAGCCGGGGTGGCCCATGAACTGAATAATCCCCTCTCAAGTGTATCAAGCCTTATTCAATCTACTGTGCAATCTTTGGAAGAGAAGGATGTTAAAGGGGGATATGAAGGTGAGATTATAGATGATCTTCGATTTACATTAAAGGAGTTAAGGCGTGCCAAAGAGATCATCGCCAGTCTCCTGGATATATCACGCCAGACCAAAGTGTATACAGAGCCGGTAAATATAAACACGGTTGTTAAGGATGCATTGCGAGTCCTGTATAATCAATATAAAAGATATGAGGTAGAAATAGTGGAAGAGTTCCATGAAGACATCCCTGAGATTAAAGGAAACTTTGCTAATCTGGGACAAGTATGTCTGAATATTATAAAGAACTCTATCCAGGAAGTTAAAGGGAACGCCGGGAATATAACCTTAAGAACAGGTTTTGATCAAAAGGGCAGCAGGGTAATCTTTGAATGTACCGATACAGGTAAAGGGATACCCCCGTCAACAATCAAAGATATATTTAAACCCTTCTTTACTACAAAAGAGGTGGGGACAGGTACGGGACTTGGTCTCTATATCTCTCACGAGATTGTAAAAAGGCACAAGGGGGATATCTTCGTTTTTAGCACGCCAGGTAAGGGGACTACCTTTCGGGTTGAGTTGCCTGTTGAAAACAATGTAACTATTCAGGCAGAAAGTGGCAAAGGCACATAGGCACAAAGCAGAGCGGAGCAGGGTCATTTCGTTGTTTTTCCCTACTTTGTGCCTTTGGTGCTCTGTGCCTTTGTGCCTACTTGAATAATTACGAATTAACAAAACAGGGGGCTTTTTAAGGGTGTGATATTATGAATGGACTATTAATAGTTGATGATGAAGAGGGTGTTAGAAGGTCTCTCAATAAGGCCTTTCAACGTGAGGGTTATTCTATCTTTCTGGCAAAAGATGGAAATGAAGCTATAAAGATAGTTTACAAAAACATAGATAAGATCGGCATCATTATATCAGACCTTAAAATGCCCGGGCTGGATGGTATTGAGACTTTGTCGGCTATTGGCAATATTAATCCAGAGATAACCCGCATTGTTTTAACAGGATATGGCACAATGGAGAGCGCTATTCAAGCTACCAATGAAGGTATCGATGGATTTTTGACAAAACCCTTTGATAACATTGAGATAAGGGCCAAGGTAAGAGAGTATTTCCTGAAGAAACACTTGAAACAATTTGTACCCGACCAGATACTGCAGGAGTTACAGAAGAATCCCAACGCTGTCAGACCCAGGAGACAAAGGACAACCATCTTATTTGCAGATATAAGAGGTTTTTCTTCAATTTCAGAAAATGTAAACCCGGAAGAATTGGCAGAATTTTTAAGCCGTTATTATTTCACGCCATTGAGTGATATTGTCTTTAAACATAACGGAACCCTTGATAAGCACATGGGAGATAGCATAATGGTTATTTACGGGGCTCCTGTTTCTTACAATGACGACCCTCTTCGAGCAGTTCTGACAGCCATAGATATGCAAAAAAGAGTAGCCCAAGTAAGTGTAAGGTTGGGGTCTTCTGATCCGGTGTCAATACCCATAGGTATTGGCATCAATACGGGTGAGGTAGTAGCAGGGATCTTTGGATCTGTCAGAAAGAAGGAATACACAGTTATAGGATCAGCGGTTAACATTGCAGCCAGGTTAGAAAAGATTGCCAAGGGGGGCCAGATTTTAATTACAGAAGATACCTTCCAAGAGGTTCGTCATAAAATAGAAGCAGAGAAGCTAGATGATGTAAGCATAAAAGGAATTGAGAGAAATATAAGCATATACAATGTCTTAGGCGTAAAGTCTTCTAAACTCTCTCTGACTATAATTAGTCCACCCTGAAAAACTACAGGCTATGGAACTCGGAACACACATCGTACCCCCCTGGTATCTATAAAGATACTTGGGAAGAGTGGAATGGTGGAAATCGCTTGTTGGTTCAATGAGTTTATGA
>WOUX01000197.1 GCA_009773075.1 bacterium
TCTCTGGAATCATCTCCCGTACATAATCCCCTACTCCTGGTTGCTCAAACTTGATTACCTCTGCTCCCAGGTCTCCTAGCAGCATAGAGCAATATGGACCAGGCAAAAGTCGCGATAGATCCAAAACCCGTATCCCTTCCAAAGGCAACGTCATTGTTTATATCCTCCTCAACTGTTATTACTTTTAATGAGCCTCACCCCAGCTCTTTCCAATCCCAATATCCACTTTTAAGGGTACCTGGAGTTCCATTACCCCTTCCATCTCCTCTTTCACCATCTCCGCCACAATATCTACCTTATCATCTGTTACTTCAAAGACCAATTCATCATGAACCTGCATGATCATCTTGGCAGAAAGCCCCAGCTTTGAGATCCTTTTTGAGATGTTGATCATAGCGACTTTTATTAAATCGGCTGCGCTGCCCTGGATAGGCGTATTTATGGCGGTGCGTTCAGCAAATTGTCTGGTAGGATGATTCTTACTGTTTATCTCGGGAAGGTAACGACGCCGGTTCAACAGGGTTGTTACGTATTCATCTTTTTTGGCATGAAGCAATATCCTTTCAATATATCTCTTCACTCCTTCATGTCTCTGAAAGTAGTTATCAATATAATCCTGCGCCGTCTTCATGCTTATCCCCAATTCCTGGGCTAAACCAAAAGAACTCATCCCGTATATAACTCCAAAGTTGATTGCCTTTGCCTGTCTACGCATTTCAGAAGTGACCATTGATGGAATAATGCCGAATATCTCTGCTGCTGTTTCTGAGTGGACATCCTGATCGTTGTTAAATGAATCTATGAGTATTTTATCCTCTGAAATATGGGCCAAAAGCCGAAGCTCTATCTGAGAATAATCAGCAGAGATTAAAGACCTTCCCTCTTCGGGGATAAATGCCTGGCGGATCTTTCTACCCTCCTGTGTCCTTATAGGAATGTTCTGTAAGTTAGGATCACTGCTGCTTAATCTCCCGGTAGCAGTAACGGTCTGGTTATAAGATGTATGAATTCTTCCTGTTTCCGGGTGAATCAGTTTTGGGAGAGCATCCAGATAGGTAGACTTTAATTTTGTCATACTTCTGTATTCCAATATCTTTGCCGGCAATTTATGTTCAGAAGCCAGCTTGCTCAGGGTGTTTACGTCCGTAGAATACCCGGTTTTTGTCCGTTTTGCTCCTGGCAACCCCAGTTTCTCAAACAGGATATTGCCCAACTGTTGAGTAGAGTTGATATTGAACTCCTCTCCTGCCAGACTATATATCTCTTTCATAAGCAGGTTTAACTTAACTTCCATTTCTTTAGACATTCTCCCGAGGAAGTCCACATCCACCTTAACCCCATTCATCTCCATATCGGCCAGTACCAGGATTAAAGGCATCTCGATATTATAAAAGAGGTCGGCAAACCCCTCTTTCTCAAGTTTAGGTACTAATAGATTAGACAGGAGGAAAGTAACATCAGAGTCTTCACATGTGTAGATTGAGGCCTTCTCAATATCTATCTGATCGAATGTCAGGGTATTCTTGCCTTTTCCTGCCAAATCTTTATAGGATATCATCTGGTGGTCAAGATATTCCCTGGCAATATCCTCAAGATTATGATTGTGTTTCGATGGGTTTAACAGGTAAGATGCCACCATTGTATCACAATTTATCCCTGAAAGTTCAATGCCGTACCGCCTGAGAACCACATAATCATACTTTACGTTCTGCCCAATCTTTTTGATCCTCTCATCTTCAAGGATCGGCTTTAAAAACAGGAGTACGTGGTCCATTCTCAGCTGTTTCGGGGCCCCAAGATATCTATGGGCAAGAGGTATATAAAATGCCTCATGGGGTCTATAAGAAAAGGATATCCCCACTAACCCGGCCAGCATAGGGTCCCTTGATGTAGTCTCCAGGTCAAGGGCAAACTCGTGAGAATTCTTCAACCCCTCAATCAATCTGCCAAATTCTTTTTAGGAATTTTGTAAATTCCAGCTCCTTAAAGAGCTTCTTTATCTTTTCCATGTCAGGTTCAGATAGAGAAAAATCATTAAAATCATAGGTCAGAGGGACATTGACATCTATTGTTGCCAACTCTTTACTTAGCCTCGCCTGATCGCCAAATTCTAAAAGGTTTTCTCTTCTCCGGTTACCCGTAACCTTATCCACATTATTCAGGAGATTCTCAATTGTGCCAAATTCCTTTATCAACTCTATAGCTGTTTTCTCACCAATACCCGGGACGCCTGGAATGTTATCAGATGTATCACCTGCCAGCCCCATAATCTCTACTAATCGAGACGGCTCAACACCAAATCGATCCATTACTTCTCTGGTTCCACACCTCTTATCCTTCATGGTATCGAGGGTAGTTGTCTTCTCTGTTATGAGTTGAAGCATATCCTTATCCCCGGTAACGATGACAACCTCTACCCCTTTCTTCTCACTCTCTTTAGCGATAGTGCCGATGATGTCATCCGCTTCAAAGCCAGCCATTTCCAGGACAGGTATATTAAAAGCATCAACAACATTTTTGATATAGGGGATTTGTGGAACAAGATCATCTGGCATGGCCGGTCTATTTGCCTTGTATTTATCGTAGATCTCATGGCGAAATGTAGGGCCTTTAGCATCGAAGGCAACAGCCATATGGTCAGGTTTGTGGTCTTTTATTACCTTTAACAACATGTTACAAAAGCCGAATACTGCATTTGTGGGAAAACCAGATGAGGTAGAGAGACGACCTATAGCAAAGTATGCCCTGTATATATAAGAGCTCCCATCTATCAAAAATAAACGGGGTTTAGAAGACATGGGTTTCTCCAAATATACGGGTAACAGGGTTTAAAGGATTCGGGGTCTGACCCGACATCCACTCAATAACCTTTACTTTTTGTGCAAAGTAAATATATTAGTAACCAGGCATTATGTCAACGTTAAATTAAGTTTATCCATCTCTCTCTTAATTCTCTTGAATTTATAACTCTTTTGTCGTACAATACAGTTAAAAATATCATACAATACTGTTTTCAATCCTTTCTAGTAGAGCGTTTCAACAATACTGTTATGGTATTGTCTTTTCGAGTAAAGCGAGAAGTCTGATTGAAATCAATAGTATGAAACCGCGGTAATTTTCAGGATTTATTGGCAGTCGTTCTAATTAACAAAGTAAGATTTCTTTTTGAGGCTGGTTTAGGACGCCCTGCCCTATTTTGAAATGGAAAGGAGGTGACTTAATCGTGGCAGAGCGTGAAACCGGCGTTGTTAAATGGTTCAACTCTAGTAAAGGCTATGGCTTCATCACCCGGGACCAAGGGACAGATGTTTTCGTACACTATAGTGCCCTTCGCGGCGAGGGCTATCGTTCGTTAGAAGAAGGACAGCGAGTGGAATTCACTGTGGGTAAAGGAGAAAAAGGCCCTCAGGCACAAGACGTAGATGTTCTATCTTGAAAACCAAAAGCACACTTAATTCGTGCGACGTGCATATAAAGTACGTCGCACGAATTAACACCTCATTTATAATCTCACGGCATCTCAAAGATTTAAGCACCGCTTCCTCTTTTATTCTCCCCCCAATCCTGACGGCTTCGTAAAAGGTCCATCTGCGGCGTTCCGCTGCATCCTCAGTCATTGCAGCGTACTTGTAAGTACGCCTCATTCCTTCGGATTTGCGCGCCTTGCATCTGGAGCTTTTTACTTTGCCGTCTGATTTTTGACTTTTTACGACTTCATCAATCCTTAATATGGCTTTTTACGAGTTCGTCAATCCTTAGTGCTGGTCTATATTTTGGTTGATTTATCACCAAAGATTATGTTATTTGTATCATAAAATTCTTCAACCCAATTGAGAGGAGACCTTATACTAACCCGATGCATACAGATCAGCTAATAAATCTTTCAAACCAATATATTGCCTCCACCTACTCCCGTTTACCCGTGGTAATCGTAAAAGGCTCCGGTTGTAAGTTATGGGACTCCGAGGGTAAAGAGTATCTTGATTTTGTCGGTGGGCTAGCAGTATGCAACTTAGGGCACTGCCATCCTAATGTTGTAAAAGCAATAAAAGAACAGGCCGATACCCTTATACACGTATCAAACCTCTACTATACGGAGCCTCAAACTAAATTAGCAAAGCTCTTAGTGAAAAACTCTTTTGCAGACAGGGTGTTTTTTTGCAACAGTGGCGCAGAGGCAAATGAAGCGGCAATTAAGCTGGCTCGCAAGTATGCAAAAGAAAAGAGCGGGAATGAGAGATTCGAAATCATAACTATGATAAACTCCTTTCACGGCCGGACCATAGCCACTATTACTGCAACAGGACAGAAGAAATTTCACAATGGCTTTGAACCATTACTCCCGGGTTTTAAATATACAGAATTTAATGATCTGGATGCCATAGAGAAAGCCATTGATGACGCAACCTGTGCTGTGATGGTTGAACCAATTCAAGGAGAAGGCGGAGTGAACTGTCCGTCAGATGATTATCTAAAAGGTCTTAGAAAAATCTGTGATAGCCACGGCTTGTTGCTTATATTCGACGAGGTTCAAGTGGGTATAGGAAGAACAGGAACCCTGTTCGCTTATGAGGGTTATGGCGTCCAACCAGATATTATGACCCTTGCTAAAGGGCTGGCAGGGGGATTGCCCATAGGCGCTATGCTGGCAAAGGAAGAAATCGCCAAGAGTTTCTCTCCCGGCTCTCATGCCTCAACCTTTGGAGGGAATCCTGTAGTAGCAGCCTCTGCTTTAGCCACTATAAATACTATTTTAGACAATGGGGTTTTGGGGAACTGTATTGATGTAGGGAATTATCTTTTCCAAAAGCTTAATGAATTGAAGCAGAAGTATCCCTTTGTTAAAGACCTTAAAGGCAAAGGACTTATCCTTGGGATGGAATTAGGATTTGATGGTGGTGATATTGTAAAAGAATGCCTCAAGAGAGGGCTTCTAATCAACTGCACAATGGGTAAAATCCTTCGCTTTCTTCCCCCCCTTATAGTCACTAAAGGGGAAGTGGATACAATGGTTAGAATCTTAGACGACGTGTTTTCTGGACTTTAATGAGATAAATAAACGGGGTCATCAATATGAAATCGAAAATAAATAAGGTAGTCCTGGCATAGTCCGGAGGTTTAGACACCTCTGTTATACTGAAGTGGCTGATAGAGACATACGGCTGTGATGTTGTCGCCTATACTGCCCATATAGGGCAGGGAAGAATTCGTGAGTGATTATATATTCCCCATGTTAAAGGCAAACGCTGTCTATGAAGGTGGATACCTGTTGGGCACATCCATTGCCAGACCTCTAATCGCAAAAAAACAGATTGAGATTGCCAGGAAGGAAGGGGCAGATGCAGTATGTCATGGGGCAACGGGCAAGGGAAACGACCAGGTTAGATTTGAGCTAACATATCTGGCACTTGACCCTCAGATCAAAATTGTTGCCCCGTGGAGAGAGTGGGAGTTTGATTCCCGCAAGTCACTTA
>WOUX01000198.1 GCA_009773075.1 bacterium
GTTTGTATTATCTTGCCATTTTTTATAATAGCTATCCTATCCGCAATGGAATATGCAAGGGATGTATCACCAGTTACTATTATAGAGGTAACCTTCAGATTCTTAAGCTCCTTAATAATCATGGAAATCTTCTGAATGGTATGCGAATCAAAGCTGGCAGTGATTTCATCAAAGAATACAATGTCTGGTTCCATAACCAAAGCCCGAGCAACCCCTACGCTCCTCTTTAGTCCAAGGCTTAATTGGGCAGGCAAAAAATAATAATAACTTCTGTCTATATGCAAAAGATCCAGCTTTTCTGATACTATCTTCTCTATTTCAGGCTCGCTGAGATCGGTATGATAACGAAGAGGAAGGGCAACATTATCGAAGATACAGGTGTTACTTATCAGTGCTGCGTCCTGAAAAACAAATCCCATCTTTCCTCTCAACTTCCGAATACGATCTTTTGGTGCCTTATGGACATTAATACCCTTTATATCCACATCCCCGTCTCTTGGATGAAAAAGGCCTGCACATAATTTCAGAAGGGTGCTCTTGCCGCTTCCACTTGGTCCGATTATTACGAATATTTCTCCGGAAAAGACCCTCATAGTAACTCTACTGAGTATCTCCTCCCCATTGTAACTAAAGTTGAGGTTGTTGATTTTTACCACTACCTCACTATTCATAAGCTTAAACCTATAAATAGAATAAAAGTGTTATAATAAAATTTATAATAAAGCACGAGAGGATAGCGTTAACGACCCCTCTGGTTGCGGCCTGGGGCACCTCTGTAGAAGAGAATTTTACAGACAATCCATTGTATGAACAGACAAGAGATATAATCAAACCAAAAACAAGACTCTTGAGCAAAGAGACAGAAACATCTGTTAGTGTAAGGGAGGTTGCTAAATTATGGAGAAATACGGAAAACTTGGCAGTAGTTATCAAAGTGGAGACAATCAATCCCCCTACCATGGCTACAAGGTTGAAGTATACGGATAAAACCATAACTGCGATGGTCACGGCAATAATTCTAGGGGCAATGATAAAGTGAATAGGGCTTATCCCCATAACCTCTATCGCTTCAATTTCATGGGCAACCACCATATTCCCCAGTTCAGTAACAATGGCTGTACCTGAACGACCGATAACAACAAAAGCTGTAAGCAAAGGTCCTAGTTCCCTGATTATGACCATTATCAGAATCGGGGCAACCAAACTCCCACCCCCTAATTTTGTCAATTGGGCGCCTGATTCTATTATAACTATAGCACCCAGTACCAGAGAAATCAGGGTTATAATCTTTATAGCCTCAACACCGGTAAAGTATATCTGTTTCAAAGTCAAAAACAGTAAGGTGAAAACATTGAGGACAAAGCCTACTCTAGCCCAACCTTTCTTGGCAGAAAAATCTATAACACTTGTTTCTGATTTTACTCCCCTCACCGTTAGCTTCCTTTTTATTATGCGTTTCTCTTATCTTAGCAACTGCAGGATCCTCCGCAGGCCCCTCCACTCGATAGATTGGAGGAAATAGCATACCCTGATCCTCTATCCGTCTCAATGAAATCTACTTTGACAGGTTGAACCTGTTTTAATAACTCTTTGTTTATTATGAAGGTGTTGCCGTTTTTGTTAACAACTTCATCATCTTCCAGGGGTCCATCCAGGACCATGCCTAAAACAGGCCCTGCTCAGCCGCCTTCGTTTAAGACTATCCTTATAGAAGGGGCTTCTTCCCTGTCCTTAAAATATTCTTTCATAACTTCACTTGCCTTATCCGATACTTGAAACATTTCTACCTCCTCTTAACTAATTATTTTGTTGATTTTAAACTTTCTAACCTTTGGAAAACTATGTCTGTTTTGAAAAAGTATCCTCGCTAACCCTTCAACTTCGCGGTTAGTTTTCTAACATCATCCATCTTTTCCATGTCCATTATAATATCTATAATCTGACTGGTGTTCTCCTCACCAAAAAAATCGGTACACAGAAGTCTGAATTTACCTGCCATGTTTTCTTTGTTGGGCATATATATACTGCGGTCAGGCATTTCTTCTCCAGTTGTGTATATTCTTCCATCGATGGTATGCACTTCGAGAAGGGGCAGAGAACGGCCCTCCTCTTCCATCAATTCCACTTTCCTGGCTAACTCTCCGACTTCAGGATCATTATAGTGCTCAGCAAAAAATTTAGCCGATGTAACAGGTCTGTCTAAAACCGCAGCAGCAGCACAAAATTGCATACTCATCAGAGCCTGAAATTGAGTTTCGAAAGGACCGGCAAAATCAAGCCCAGCGTATGAGGTAGCGCCTGTCCCCACTCTCTCCACAATTTTTGCAATGTCATTGGCCTTCAGTTTATGCTCAGCCAGAGGTTTTGCAATCTGTATTGGCCTTTGGTTTGCACCGCAAACCGGAAAAGCCTTTATACGCATCCTGGAAATGACAAAATCCTGACCAAGGTTTTCTGTTGCCTTTTCCATCTTTGCTGTACTTCCTCCCCAACAGCGGAAAAAGCCGTCTTTCCCCTCCAGTGCCTGAGGGGCAGATGTCGCCCCTTCTTTGGCTAAAATCACAGAGAGAATGCCAATACGGGCACTCACCCCTGCTTGAAACATCCCTTCCATAGTGCCACTCCACCAAACCTCGTTGGGTGTCCCAGGGGTTAAACTGGCAGCATAACCTATAGCATTAACCAATTGTTTCTCACTGAGTTTCATTAATTTGCCGGCTGCTGCGGTGGCGCCAAAAGTGGTTAGGATCGGACTGGGCCTGAATGAGGAAACACTAAAACGCCCCGTTGCACTCATTATACGGCCGACTAGTTCGTATCCCGCAACAGTTGCTGTCAAAACTTCCGTTCCAGAAGCACCTATTTCTTCTCCAACACCTATAGCAGCAGAGACAACTGTACTCCCAGGGTGAACAAGGCCGGACAAAATATCATCCTGAACTATACTATGAATCATCACACCATTGGCAAAAACTGCATCGGGTAATGCCACTTTTTTATGACAACCGATAATAGTAGATTTGCCATTGCTGCTCTGGGCTACCCTGGATGCTATTTTAGAGTGGGGAAGATCACGTCCGGCAACAGCGCAGCTCAGGGTATCCAAAATACGAAGTTTAGTTAAATCTCTTACTTCCTCTGGTAAATCCTGGTAAGTAAGCTTATATATAAATTCTCCCAATTTTTCGGATACAGTTCTTTGTTTCATCTCTTTACTCCAGATTTTAGACTTCTTTTTAAAATGGTAATTAAATCACAGGGCCGGCTTGGCAATCATAACCATGAAAGAATACATCTCTAACAACAAGACACTTCCTTGTCCCCTTTAGAACAGGCAGTTGCATTGCTTGACGTCTCTTTCGACTCAACTACGCAGCAGCAGGAGCCACCTTCTCTGCCCAAGGCGGCATTGATGACTGCCGTAGCACAACCCACGCCAGCATTCACGGTAACAGCATTAGAGGGGCAGTTTTGGGCGCAAGCCCCGCACTCCATACATGCATCACGATTCTCGATCTCAGCACGGCCGTTAGTAAGGCTCAGCACAGCATGGGGACAGACCAAAAGGCACATACCGCAACCCGTACATTTTTCCTGGTCAAGCTTTAGCGTGACCACATCTTTAATGTAAACCTGTTGTCCCATCATTTATCCTCCAAGACCTTTGAAAAACTCTCCCTCCTCAGGCAATAAAGCGTGATCCAATCCATAGGCCAATGCCAATAACACTGATTCCAATCTGAAGGGGCACAGCCCAGCGCATCTCCTTTTTGACTCCAGATAGAGAAGTATAGGTAGATGCTCCGGTAAAGTTCATGGACAGATAGGCTGTGATGGCCGGGACCAGGCATATCCAGGCTAGGGTTTCAAAACGGCTTGACAAATCGGTCAAGAGCCCTCCCCTAAAGGCTGCCAGAATCAAGCCCACAAGCAACCCCAGGGATAAACCTTTCATAGAAAATGCTCTGCCTGGCAACCAGGGCAGAAGAAGTGGAGACAAAACCGCACCGGCAAAGACTGCGGTAAGGAAGGCCAGCACAGCAAAAAGACCATAATTAAAAGCATTGGCCCAGAACCCTTCATGCCCTCCAAGTCCACCTAATAAAAATAGGATAGGCAAAACAATCAGAGTCGGCTTAAAGGCGCCGACTAATTCCATTGGAATCAAAACAACCCGTTCCCACATGGTAAAAGTTTTGCAGCGCATCTCTGGAGTAGCCTTCAAACTGGCATCAATAAATGCGGGTATGTCTTTTGCCCTAATCGGACCATAGATAACCTTAAAGCCGGAAAGTTTCTTTACTTGATGGGCAGCAACTCCCGGCCCTGCCAACTGGGGCAGAATTAACTGCCGGTGAGTTACCACCTGGGTAATGCCACTGGATTTAACGCGTCCAACAAGCTCCTTAGTCCCGAAAGTGCCCTTCCCTGCCGCACACCAGACATTGATACCCTTAGTGTCTAGAACCAGGATCCAGACATCTCGGCAGGGCATAGCCTCCCGCAAACAGTCAAAGCTCATCTTGTAATTGGCCGTGACCATGACCGGAGCAGTCTTTCCAGATCAGAGAAGAAGAAACTTGAGGCACTATTCCGACAGGGGTCTGAATTGAGCCGACCACAAAGGGCTGGTCCAGACTGGGCAAGCTCACCTGAACCTTTTCCTCCGGAAGTCTGCAAATGGATTCTATGGATATTAACGGTGACGGCTTTGAGCAGCAATCATCTATGTGAAGATTCTGATTTTCCAATTTTGACTGATCTTTCTTCTCTTTATCCATAAAAATCTTCCCGAACCTACTACTTAAGACCGGCCAAAGCCTGGAACGCAAGCATCTTTTTTTTTGATTTCGGAGGAAATATTTTGTAAATACGATCGTTGTCAATATCGAACCCGTTTATGTATCCTCGGTCTAATGGCTTACCATATACACTGAGTGAGACCATACTTTCTTGGGTCGGGTTTCCAATTTTATGTATGCCCTGATTCAGCGGGAGCGTAAATGTGGTCTGGCCAGGTAAACATCTCAGCTCTTCGGTCTCGATCAGGCATGCATATTCTTCCCGGGATCCATCATCTTCCCGTTTGTAATTAAAGACCCCAAGCACGCCGGAAACAGGGCCTATCACACCCCATGAATTGTGGTCATGTATCACCGTGTATTCACCCGGCCCCCAGAGGAACATCCTCAGAGTAAAGAGACGGGATGAATCCGCGTGCAGAAGCAATTCGTTATCAAACATCGTTGAATGGCCCAAATCGGGGTATCCCCCTCCCTCAACAAGACTGTGTAGAATTTCCGCAAAAAGTGGTTTGTTGAAAAGGAGAATGGGTAACTCGTCTCTAACAAGTTCAACACAGGATTCATTCTCTGTGGTCCAGGACAGAGCATCTGAGCAACGCTTGCAGAATGAAGCGATCTCCAATGGTACTTGTGATGACATCGTTATCTCCCCCTTGAACTGATTTTTGGCATAGTTACATTATAAATTGCTTCAGAATATCCGTTTCAGTGATCAGTCCAACTACAACTAAATCATCGTATCCTACTACTGGCAGACAGCCAATCTTCTTTTCCAGCATAATTCGACCGGCATCTTTTATATCGGCATCAGGCGAAACAGTTATCACTTTTTTAACCATGATTTCTTTAACTGTCACTGTCTTTAGAAAATCCCTCTTGGCCTTCTCACCAAACCCCATAAGCGAAGCCAAGGAACCCTTAAAAAGATCCCGCTGGCTAATTATTCCTACTAGCTTTCCCTTCTCAACCACCGGTAGATGCCTTATTCTTCCCAGGTGCATGATGTCGTCTGCCAAACTCAGCTCTTCATCTACATCCAAAGTTACTACATCTTTAGCCATAACGTCTTTTACCTTCATTCGTGCTTCTCCTTTCTTGGGCATTGCTAATCAGTTCACCCTGAAAATGTCGTTTGTTATGCTAATAGTTCAATTTTCAACTCATACTGTGTGACTACCTTTAATCAATACCTCTTTTAACAGGTTTCCTGTTAAATCTATAACATCAAATATCCGTTCAGTCAATTTCTTTCTAGAGTTGTCAAAACTTTCATTAATGTAGACTTTAATCCATTAGAAAAATGAAAAATTTCCGACCAGGTTTTCTATTGAGGCAATTCGAGAGATTATATCTTGACTCCTGCTGTTAAATCTGCTAGAAAATTCAAGTAAAAAAGTTTATTTACAGGGATTGTGCTATGGTGATGTTTCCTTTATCCCTGAAGGAGGCAACTAATGGACTTTGAGTTAACTGAAGAGCAAAAAATACTAAGAAAGACCGTACGAGATTTCGCTGAAAAAGAAATAAGACCTATTGCAGCAGAACTGGATGAGAAACAAGAATTTTCATACGAAATAGTAGAAAAAATGGCAAACCTTGGAATAATGGGGA
>WOUX01000199.1 GCA_009773075.1 bacterium
ACAGATTCATCTCTGTTCCTCTTGGTGCCTTTATAGTCTGGTGGATAGTAGTGAAGGGAACCTATCGGTCCGTGGAGAAGGCATTCCTGATCGCATGCGTGTTTTACCTCTCCTACATCGTGACAGGTGTCATCGTGAAACCGGATTGGGGGCATGTATTTAAACAATTTATAAACCCCCAACTGAGTCTTAATCCATCTGAGATGACCATGGTCATTGGCTTGGTAGGAACAACTATCGCGCCATGGATGCAATTTTACCTCCAGGCTTCGATTGTGGAGAAAGGAATCAAAATAGATGAGTATAAATTCGCTCGATTCGATATAGTCATAGGATCGATTGTTGTCCATATCGTTGCCTTTTTCATCATCCTGGTCTGCGCAGAGACCCTTTTCAAAAATGGGATCCGGATCGAAACAGCGAAGGATGCCGCCCTGTCCCTTCAGCCACTGGCTGGAAAATATTGCTCTTATCTCTTTGCCTTTGGTTTGGTCAATGCCTCCCTCTTTGCCGCTTCTATCCTTCCTTTATCCACAACCTATCTCATCTGTGAAGGACTGGGGTGGGAGACAGGGATAAACAAAAAATTTGCGGAAGCCCCTCAGTTCTATGGGGTCTACTCTTTGCTCATCTTTTTAGGGGCAGGAATCATCCTTTATCCGAATGTTCCTTTAATCCCGATCATGTACTTCTCGCAGGTGATCAATGGAATGGCTCTCCCCTTTGTCCTCATATTCATGCTTTTGCTCATCAACGACAAGAAGTTGATGATGGGTTATACAAATGGCCATGTCTTCAACGCGATCGCATGGGTAACCGCAGTCGTAATGATTGTCTTTACCCTCGTCCTTCTAATTCGAATGATTTAATTCCCCTCTTTTTCAACCCCGCGCTTGAGTGCGGGGTAATTTTTCAGGATGGCCTAACTGACTGATGAAGGATTAAAGAGTGAATCCCAAAGCGTTTTTTTAGACGCTCTTTAGTTCTCTTGGCAATTTTCAGGTTTGGGTATAGACCTACCTTAACCCGATGGCGAGCAGCCCCATTTTCCAAAGATGCATATTCAACAAATGAGGGGAATCCTTTTTCCAAAAGAGTCTGCCTTAAATCGGACGCCCTCCTCTTCTTAGAAAAAGTTGCAACCTGAAGAACATAGCCCCTCTTCTTATTTTTGAAGTTATAAGGTAACTCATTTTCATGTTTTTGAACCCTGAGGTTATCGCTCCTCTCTTCTACTGCATCCCGGTTAAATCCATAATCAAGTAACCTTGCAGCATCTCTAAAGTGATCCTGTGAACCAAATACACATACCAGGAGATTCTTACCATCGCGCGAATCCTCACCCACAAAACACCGCCTGGCTTGAGATGTGTATCCTGTCTTACCACCAATCATACCCTCAAAATTGCCCAGCAGTCTGTTATGATTTCTAAGATGGATCAATCTGGAACCAGGACCTCTAATCGACATAGACTTTGTTTTTAATACCTCCCTGAGAATCGGATTGCTTATAGCATACTTAAAAATTAAGGCCATGTCTCTCACTGTAGTATAATGATCCTTCTGATCAAGACCGTGAGGATTAACAAAGTGGGTATTGTATGCCCCTGCTTCCTTTGCCTTGCGATTCATAAGACGGGCGAACTCTTCAACAGACCCGGCAGTTCCCTCTGCTAATACTAAGCTCGCATCGTTAGCAGAGTTCAGAAGAATGCTGAATATAAGATCTTCCATCTGCCACCTCTCACCAGGACGAACTCCTATTTTAGAGCGAGGCACCAGAGTTGCATCTTTATTAACCATTAGAAAAGCATCAGGGGATTTTTTATCCAGCGCAACAATAGCTGTCATTACCTTGGTAGTGCTGGCAGGAGGTAAAGGAAGGTCTGGATTCTTTTCGTAAAGAATAGCTCCAGTATCAGCATCCATTAAAAAAGCAGCCCTGGCTGTGATAAAGTCATCAGGGGATGTCTGGGGATTTGATTCACTCTGGCTAAAGAGTAAAAGGAATAATACCCAAATGCCAATAATTACATATTTTTTAAACAAGGTCTTTACCATATAGATATAGCAAAAAATTATAAGGTAATAAGACAGCAATCAGGCAATAAAATGTTAGTTTTGATCAAAACGAAACTAAAAATGTCTGTGTTGTCCCCTAAGTTAAAAAATAAGTACGGGCATTTTTCAACAAAATCGGTATAGGGCACATTACTGGAAAACTGCTTTTTGCGAATACTTCTCATATATTATTATAACTGTCAAGTAAATTTTTGCCTTTTTCTGTAGCTCTAGCTACGTCTACTGCCAGCAAATTCATATGCCATGCAACTTACCACCTTAACCACCCTCTCTCTTTAGACCAAAAGTACACAGCTATACAGCCAGATTTTTATTATCGACAAATTTCCAAAAAAACTATAGTTTTTCAAAGCCTCAAAAAAAGGCAGAGGTTTGTTTTTTTGGTTGGAATAAATGCCTTGACATCTACCCTGTAGATGTATATTATTCACGGCATGAATGATAATCATTCACATCTTGAATTGAAATACAGACCTCGTTGGATTGCTCCTTCTTTGCGGGATGCTGTTAGAGATCATCCAATCGTCGTCCTGACCGGAGCACGTCAGGTAGGCAAGAGCACCCTTCTTCAGCAGGAAGCCCCTTTTTCGGAATGGCGATACATCAGCCTGGATGACTTCGACACCCTTTCCCAGTCAAGAAGTAACCCAACATCCCTCTGGGCAGGGGCAGATTGTGTTGTTTTAGACGAGGTTCAAAAATCAACAAACTTGCTCGATGCTGTGAAGGCAGCAGTTGATTCTAATTATAACAAATACAGGTTTATACTCTCTGGTTCGGCAAATATCCTTCTGATGAGAAAGGTCAGCGAAAGTCTGGCCGGGCGGGCTATCTATCTTACACTCTATCCAATGAGCATAGGTGAGATGAACAATCTCTCTCCAACAAATCTACTGGAGGCACTCTTTGAGGGAAAATTATCAAGAGTGCATAAGATAGAGTCTGAATCAGTGGCTCCATTTCCCCTGATGTGGAAGGGGTTCATGCCGTCCCTCATGGAGTTGGAAAATTCTGAAGCAGTCCTGCGATGGTGGGAAGGCTATGTGACGACTTATCTGGAGCGAGATCTTCATCAGCTTTCCCAGATCGATTCTTTACCTGATTTTCGAAGGCTCATGGTAGCTTTGTCTCTGCGATGCGGTCAGATATTGAACCAGACTGAAGTAGCGCGGGACACCGGCATAACTCAGCCTACAGTTCACAGGTATATTAATCT
>WOUX01000200.1 GCA_009773075.1 bacterium
CCCCACAGCCTCACCCAGATTGACTTTTTTCCCACGGCCAAGATCCCTGCCATAGCACTCCACACAGATTCCATTCCTTAACCGACAGGTTAAAACAGAACGAATCTTTACCCTTTCAATACCAGCTTCTTCAATCTTTTTAGCAAGATTTTCATCAATCTCTTGATTGGCATCTACTAGTATTTTCCCTGTAAAAGGATCTTTTATGTTATCTAAGGCAACTCTACCTAATATTCGATCACTCATTCGTTCAATAATCTCTCCACCTTCCACCAGGGAAGAAACATAGATTCCATCCAGAGTCCCACAATCAGCCTCAGTTATAATAGCATCCTGTGCCACATCTACCAACCTGCGAGTAAGATACCCTGAGTTGGCAGTTTTTAAAGCTGTATCAGCAAGACCTTTACGAGCCCCATGAGTGGATATAAAGTATTGTAGAACAGTTAGCCCTTCCCTAAAATTTGCCGTAATCGGTGTTTCGATGATCTCTCCGGATGGTTTTGCCATCAATCCCCTCATACCTGCCAACTGTCGGATTTGCTGTGCACTTCCTCTAGCGCCAGAATCCGCCATCATAAATATGGGATTAAAGCTGGGTATTTCCTTCTTTTTACCATCAGCCCCAATTATCTCTTCCGTACCCAACTCATGTAACATATCATCAGCAATCTTCTCCGTAGCCTGCGCCCAGATATCGATTACCTTATTGTACCTTTCACCATCCGTTATAAGTCCTTCGGTATACTGGGTTTCAATCTCACGGACCTCGTTATGGGACTTCTCCAGAAACTCTACTTTATTGGGAGGAATAAGCATATCATCGATTGAAATAGAAATTCCAGCTTTCGTAGCAAACTGATATCCCAAATCCTTTAATCTATCAGCTAAAATAACGGTCTTCTTGTTACCACATAATCTGTAACACTGGTCGATTAAATTGGCCAGTTCCTTCTTATTCATTACCCTATTAATGGAACTAAAAGGAATCTCATCAGGGACTATTTCCTTTAAAAGAATCCTCCCTACTGTTGTTTCTACCAGTTCTCCATCCATCCTCACCACAATTTTGGCATGGAGGTCTATTTCCGAAGAATCATAGGCTATTCTTACTTCCTCTGGATTAGAAAGCACCTTACCTGAACCTTTAACAAAGTCTTTGTCTCGGGTCATATAGTAGATACCCAAAACAATATCCTGTGTAGGAACAATTATAGGTCTTCCATTGGCAGGGGATAGAATATTGTTTGTGGACATCATCAAAGCCCTTGCTTCAATCCGGCCCTCGATAGATAGCGGGACATGAACGGCCATCTGATCTCCATCAAAATCAGCATTAAAAGCAGCACATACCAACGGATGCAATTGAATGGCTTTACCTTCAATTAAAACCGGTTCAAATGCCTGAATCCCCAGCCTATGTAAAGTTGGTGCCCGGTTTAGAAGAATAGGGTACTCTTTAATTACTTCTTCTAGAATGTCCCACACCTCTGGCGTTTCTTTTTCAACCATCTTCTTTGCACTTTTAATGGTATTAACATACCCTTTTTCATCTAATTTGTTATAAACAAATGGTTTAAAAAGCTCTAACGCCATCTTTTTGGGAAGTCCGCATTGGTGCAGCCTTAGTTCTGGACCAATAACAATAACTGAACGGCCAGAGTAATCAACGCGTTTACCCAAGAGATTTTGTCTAAACCTCCCCTGTTTTCCTTTAAGCATGTCACTCAGAGATTTTAATGGCCTCTTGTTTCTTCCAGTAATGGCCCTTCCTCTTCTTCCATTATCGAACAAAACATCAACAGCTTCCTGAAGCATTCTCTTCTCATTACTAATAATAATCTCGGGGGCATCCAGTTCCAAGAGCCTTTTTAACCTGTTGTTCCTGTTAATAACTCTACGATAGAGATCATTAAGATCTGAGGTAGCAAATCGCCCACCGTCTAACGGAACCAATGGCCTCAAATCAGGTGGGATAACAGGTATAACCTTTAATATCATCCATTCAGGTTTATTACCAGAATTTTTGAAAGATTCTGCTACCCTCAATCGTTTGGCAATCTTCTTTCTCTTTGCCTCCGAGGTAGTGCTTTTCATCTCCAGGCGCAACTCTTCGGAAAGCTTATCTACATCTATATTCTTCAATAGTTCCCTGACAGCTTCTGCACCCATACCAGCAGAAAAACCATCCCCATATTCCCTTTTAGCTTTTCGATATCTCTCTTCCGTTAACAACTCTCCTATTTTCAACGGGGTATTATTAGGGTCTATAATAACATAACACTCAAAATATAGAATTTTCTCTATCTCTCTCAGAGTCATGTCTAGCAAAGCACCCATTCTACTCGGAAGACTCTTTAAAAACCAAATATGGGCAACTGGTGATGCTAGTTCTATATGTCCCAATCTTTCTCGACGAACCTTCGACTGAATAACTTCAACTCCACACTTTTCACAGACAACACCACGATGTTTTAACCTCTTGTATTTTCCACAATTACACTCATAGTCTTTAGTAGGGCCAAAAATCTTGGCACAGAATAAACCATCTCTTTCTGGCTTAAAAGTTCTATAATTAATGGTCTCCGGCTTCTTAACCTCTCCATGTGACCAGCTTCTGATAGTCTCTGGCGAAGTCAAGGATATCCTTAGAGAGCTAAAGCTCAATGGGCTTTGGGGGTTTTCAAAAATTCCAAAGGAGTCTTTCACACTCAACCCTCCTGTATTTTAGAAGTTTTGGGTATATAAATCTTCCCCTCTTCAGCACTCTGGGAACCTTTACACACCCCTTGCACCTCAACTAACTCCACATCCAACGCTAAACTCTGAAGCTCTTTGACCAAGACATTGAATGATTCAGGCAACCCCGAATCCAGAACATTCCCGCCTTTGACTATGGTTTCATAGGTCTTAGTTCTTCCCCACACATCATCAGATTTTACTGTAAGAAACTCCTGTAAACAGTACGCAGCACCATACGCCTCAAGAGCCCAAACCTCCATCTCTCCCAACCTCTGTCCACCGAACTGAGCCTTTCCTCCAAGCGGTTGTTGAGTGACTAGAGAGTATGGTCCAATAGATCGGGCATGAATCTTATCATCCACTAAGTGGTGTAGTTTCATCATATAGATAATTCCTACAGTCACCTTTTGATCGAAGGCTTCTCCTGTCCTCCCATCAAAAAGTATGGTCTTGCCGGAAACAGGTAACCCAGCTAAGGCAAGGGATTTTTTTACCTCATCTTCCGAGGCTCCATCAAAAACCGGAGAGGCCATATATACTCCATTTCTA
>WOUX01000201.1 GCA_009773075.1 bacterium
GCGGATACACACCAGAGTCAATCCGAAACTTCTGCGAGCGCATCGGAGTGGCCAAGAAAGAAAGTATGGTCGATGTGGCACTGCTCGAGCACTGTATTAGGGAAGACCTAAATCGAAGTGCCCCACGGGTTATGGCCGTGTTGCGTCCACTTCGGGTAGTCATCGATAATTATCCAGAAGATAAAATAGAAGAGTTGGATGCACCTTATCATCCGGAGGATCCAAATATGGGATCACGGAAGTTCCCCTTTTCACGCGTTTTGTATATAGAACAAGAGGATTTTCTCGAAGACCCGCCGAAAAAGTTCTTCCGTTTGTCCCCTGGCCATGAAGTGCGCCTACGATATGCTTATTACATCACGTGCGTAGGTGTGATAAAGGATAAACAAACCGGAGAAGTGGTTGAACTTCACTGTACCTATGACCCTGAGACACAGGGCGGTTGGTCTCGGGATGGACGCAAGGTTAAGGCGACCCTGCACTGGGTCACTGAATGCCACTCCATACCAGCTGAGGTACGTCTCTATAATCATCTGTTCACGAAAGAAAATCCAGACGAAGAAAAGGATAATATTGATTTCAGGACTCTTATAAATCCTAACTCGCTTGAGATTTTGACTTCATGCCGAGTTGAACCAGTTCTGGCAAACGCCACACCTGGAAATAGGTTCCAGTTTGAAAGGCTCGGCTATTTCTGCGTCGATTCGGTTGATTCATCCGATGGAGCACTGGTGTTTAACCGTACTGTAACGTTGCGTGATTCGTGGGCAAAGATCGCTAAAAGGGAGAAGTTTTAGAATGGCTGGGAGACCAGGATTCGAACCTGGGTTGACGGAGTCAGAGTCCGTAGTCCTGCCGCTGGACGATCTCCCAGTAAGATTATTTATTGCTTTTTTATGATACACAGAAGCTTAAAAAAGTCAATAAAAAACCTGTCCCTGTGTGGAACTCGGAACACACTTTGATTTTTTTGTTGACTCTGTATGGAAAATCTGATAGAGAAACTTCAAAACAAGAAAATATGCTAGGATATATAGGTACCCTCTTTGGAGGGTTTAATAGGGAACCCCAAAAAACGGGGACGGTCCCGCCGCTGTGATCAGGGACGAAACCCACAGGTGAGTGGTAACTCACTCGCCCAAAGTCACTTTTCCGATTGATCGGGATGGGAAGGTGTGGGGAGTAGGAAGATCTGAGAGTCAGAAGACCTGCCTATATTATAGGACTTACCTCTTCTTCTAGGAAAGGGGGGTGAAGTAAGCTGGGTGCAGCCCTTAAGTCCAAAAGGATTTAAGGGTTTTTTTATTGCTTTTTACTAAGGTGAAATGAAGACAATACTCATATCATTATTTGTATGCATTTTTGTTATTATGGGCGTTGATACTGTCTTACCGGCAGTCTATATGGATGAGATGGGAAGAAGGGTGGATATCCCATCTTTCCCTAAGAGGATCGTCTCCCTGGCCCCCAGCATTACCGAGACCCTTTATTCCCTAAACCTGGGGGAAAGAATCGCAGGGGTTACGGAATTCAGTAACTACCCTGATGAGGCAAAGAGGAAACCAAACGTTGGAAGCTACATAAACCTGAACATAGAGAAGATTATCTCGTTGAAGCCGGATTTAATAATAGCCATAGCGGATGGAAATAAAAAAGAGTCAGTGGATGCACTGGAAAGGCTTGGATACAGTGTCTATGCTATAAACCCCAGGTGTGTAAAGGATGTCTTTCAGACTATTGACAATATAGGGAAGATAACCGGTTGCATTGGCAGAGCCAGTAGGTTAATTAAAGAGTTAAAAAGCAGGGTAAATTATATAGAGAGCCGTATAAAAGGGATAGAAATGCCAAGGGTTTTCTTCCAGATCGGGATTAATCCTGTAGTAACGGTGGGCAAGGATACTTTTCATAACGACCTGATAAAGATGGCCGGTGGTTTGAATATCTCAGGAAATGAGAAGGCAAAATATCCACGGTATAGCATGGAGGAGATTCTGCTCAATACCCCTGATATCATCATTATATCTTCTATGGACAGGGGTGGTGGTTTTGACCGAAAGAAAAGAGAGTGGATGAAGTGGAAGAGCATCCCAGCGGTGAAAAACGGAAGAATTTATGTAATTGACTCGGATCTTGTAGATCATCCATCCCCTCGTATTATCGATGGATTGGAAGAGTTGTCAAGGTTGATTCATCCCGAGTTGTTTAAATAACAGAAGGTAATTCAAAGATGGTGGTAAACCTTCGAAAGGTAGTACTTATCTCTCTGGTTTTTGTCTTTATTTTCGTTATAGTGGCAATTCTTTCCATCTCCCTTGGAACGGCTGATGTAGGGTTAATCAAGATATTGAGAGGGATATTTGGATGGGTATCTGACCCTGTTCACGGATGGACGGATACCGACAGAGTAATTGTATTTCAGGTTCGCTTACCCAGGATCATACTGGCCGGTATAGTTGGCGCTACCCTTTCAGTGGCTGGGGTAGTATTTCAGGCCATTTTCCGAAATCCCCTGGCAGACCCTTACATTTTAGGGATTTCAAGCGGTTCAGCTGTAGGCGCTATCCTGGCAATTATCTCAGGGGCAGGGCTAAGCTTCTTGAGTATTCCGGCTGCCTCTTTCTGTGGGGCACTGTTGACTATTTTCCTGGTCTTGAGCATTGCCAGGAGCGGATTTAGGCTTCAAACCAACACCTTACTTCTGGCAGGTGTAATAGTTGGTTCTTTCTTCTCTGCCATTATAATGTTTTTGGTGTCCATTACCCAGGATGAGAGGCTTCATAGTATTATCTTTTGGTTAATGGGAGATTTAAGCCTATCAAAGTATAACGAGATTATAATTGTTACCCCCTTTGTTATTGTTGGATGTCTTATTATCTATTTGCATGCCCATCCCTTGAACCTGATAGTTACAGGGGAAGAGACTGCCCTCCAACTGGGAGTCGAGGTAGAAAGAGTAAAGAGACTCTTGCTTATCACTGCATCTTTAATCACAGGAGTGGTTGTTTCAGTCAGTGGTGTTATTGGCTTTGTGGGGCTTATCGTTCCCCACATGATGCGTATGGTATTTGGTTCAGATCACCGCCTTCTTTTGCCTGTATCAGGTCTCTTTGGTCTTTCTTTCCTGGTTGTGGCCGATACCATAGCAAGGATCGTAATAGCCCCTGTAGAGTTGCCTGTGGGGGTCATAACAGCAATCTTCGGGGCCCCGTTTTTTATCTACCTGTTGCGAAGAAAAGGGGCCATATGATCAGAGTTTCTAATCTAAGCTTCAGATATGTTGAGGAGTGCTTAACAAGACTCTTTCCCCGAAAGAAGGGGATGTCTTTATAAATGGAGCAAATATCAAGGAGATAAAGAGGAGAGAGATAGCCAGGATTCTTGGCATGGTTCCCCAGGAGGCTTCTATCGTTTTCCCTTTTAGTGTATTGGAAGTGGTATTGATGGGGAGGGCTCCTTATCTTGGTAGACTTAGTTTTGAAGGTGAGAAAGACTATGCGATAGCCAGAGATGCCATGGAGATGACAGATACCCTTTCATTTGCAATGCGAAGTATCAATGAATTAAGCGGGGGTGAAAGGCAGAGAGTGCTGATCGCAAGGGCCCTGGCCCAACAGCCACAGGTTATACTACTCGATGAATCCACAGCCTATTTAGACATCAAACATCAAATAGCCTTTTTTGATTTAATAAAGACCTTAAACCAGAAGGAAGGGCTGACAGTCATGGCTGTGACTCACGATGTGAATTTAGCTTCTATTTTTTGTGACAGGATCATGCTTTTAAGTAAAGGAGCTGTCCACTGTATGGGAACTCCCGAGGAGGTGATCACAGAATCCAATAT
>WOUX01000202.1 GCA_009773075.1 bacterium
ATGCCCTAACGGTTATCAGTCTGAAAATGCGACATTTAAACCGGATTCGATAAAGAAAATCGGAAAGATAAGCCTATCTGAAGAAAATTTGGACAGATTTATTGACATGGACCAATATAATCTATTTGGTAATAAAGGGAAAGCGGTATCAGAGGATGTCATTGATTCGGTTGAGAATTCTCTAACACTAATAAAAGTCACTGATTTCCAAGTAAATAGAAAAGATTCCGATGGGCAACTCAGAATAGATTTTGTATTCAACCATAATCGTTACGACCTACCAATTACAGACATTGATTTTATTCAAAGATACAACGAGAATGAAACATTGCTGAAAAATACAAATTGTTTATATTTGGCGATATCACTCGGCATTTTTCATAACGGCTGGCACTCTAAATTAATTGCTGGTGTACTATATTTTTGATGATGGAACAATATAATCAAATAATACATACAATTGGTTACGCAGCACATAGCATTGAATCGTTTATTGTGACTTTAGAGAAATTTAATATAACAGCAATAGCTGATGTTCGGTCGCAACCTTATAGCAAGTTTAAACCAGAATTCAACAGAGATAATTTGAAAAAAGCTTTAATTAACAATCGGATAGAATATGTTTTTCTTGGCGATAATATTGGGGCAAGAATTAGGGCTCCTGAATGCTACAAAAATGGACAGGCTAATTATGAATTAATATCTAAGCATCCTTTGTTTCAGGAGGGTATTGATCGTCTTCTAAAAGGGATGGAAAAATTTTCAATTGCATTAATGTGTGCGGAAAAAGATCCAATAAATTGTCATAGGACAATCTTGATTTGTAAGCATCTTAAAAAATATCAAATCCAAATTTATCACATCATTGATGCAAATACATTTGAGAACCATACACAAACCGAATTTCGGATAATGAAATTATTCCAGTTAGAGCAACCTGATATTTTCATGAAAGACTCAGAAAGGCTTGCAGAAGCATATTCACGACAAGAGGAAAAAATCGCTTATGTAGCAGAAAACGAGGCAGCGTATATGGTCAATCATACAGGATTTGACAATGAATAAGATTAAATTATTTACAATAGGCTTCACAAAAAAGAATGCAGAAACATTTTTCGGAAAACTTAAAAAATCTGGTGTAGTAAAATTGATCGATATTCGGTTGAATAACGTTTCTCAACTTGCAGGTTTTACAAAAAAAGATGACTTAATTTATTTTTTAAATAAAATATGTGACTGTGACTACGTGCATGAACCCCTTCTTGCCCCGTCAAAAGAAATATTAGATGCCTATAAGAAAAAAGAAAATACTTGGCCAGAATATGAAAAGCGATTTAACGATTTATTAATATCGAGAAAAGCCCATACTTTGCTGAGTTCATCAGAACTTCATATGGCTTGCTTGCTGTGTAGCGAACCAACACCCGATAAATGCCATCGAAGGCTTGTTGCTGAGTTCTTTAGAAATTGCTTTGAAGAGATTGAAATAATGCATTTATGATTATTGTTGCCGAACAATCTCTTCCAGCGGATCGCAAAAAGCCGCGCCCGCTGAAGAGCGGGATGGCGCCGCCTGCGGCAGCGGCTCAGCTACGATATATTTTTGGGGCTTGTTTGCAAAAAAAACCCGAATCAGAAAATATTTTTGGTGAAGATCAAGGACTACATCTATTCGGTACCATATGTTGAGGATGATGAGAAGATATTCTGATACATCCCTGTCTTAACCCTTGTTGGATCAACCTCTTATTAATGCATTTGCTGCAATCACTCTCTGAATCTCACTGGTTCCCAGTACTACCTCGTTAAACTTGGACTCTCTGTATATCCTTTCAATTGCGTATTCTTTAGACAAACCATAAGCGCCGTGAACCTGAACCGCATCAGAGGCCACTTCCCTTGCAGCAGCACCGGTAAATATTTTCAGCAGCGCCGATTCAGCAGAGACATTTTCCCCTTTGTCCATCTTTGCACCCACAGAATAAAGAAAAGCGCGACTGGCAGCAACCTTTGATGCCATAGTAGCCAAATTCCACTGGGTCATTTGAAACTTTAAACCAATTGGAACGCCCCTGTGGGTCTTTTCTTTTGCATACTGTACTGCATAGTCCAATGCTGCTTGGGCCAGCCCCACATTCCCAGCACAGGATACTACCTTGGCGAAGACTTCCACGCCCAGCAATATATTGAAGCCCTGGCCTTCCTCCCCCATGATGTTTTTACCTTCTACCCTGGCATCTTCCAAAATAATATCACCGTTATCTGTGCCGCCAAAAGCGAGAAACTCTTCTCTCTTCCCTACTATATAGCCAGGATTCTGCGTTTCCACTGCAAAGGCGGTTACTCCTTTTTCCGTCAAGGCGAATATAACTGCTATGTCGGCAATGCCCGAATTGGTTATAAATCTCTTTGTTCCGTTAAGGATCCAATCATTTCCATCTTTGACAGCCTTTGCCTTTATCTGTTTTGGGTCAGATCCGGTCTCTGGTTCAGTAAATGCCCAGGCACCCTTTAATGAACCTGTCAACAACCCTTTAAGATATTTCTCCTTCAGGTAATCACTGGCGTAATTCAGAAATCCATACGCTGTCATGGCAGACACAACCGCGTAGAACATGCATGGGAGATATACATAAGACATCTCCTCGATAGCTAAAAGAAGGCTTGTAAAGGAAGCTTCGGACCCACCCCATTTTTCCGGAAATGGTAAGCCGGTTATCTTCATGTCCATTATCTTCTGTATAAGGTCTTCGGGTATTTTCTTTTCTTTCTCTATCTGGTCGATAAGGGGAGCAATCTCCTTCCTGGCAAACTGTCTTATTGTGTTTCTAATATTCAGTTCTTCTTCAGTAAAATTATAATCCATTTGATAAACACCTCTCCTGGGATTCTACGTTTAATTACTCCCCATTCCCCTCATTTGAGACAGTATTGACTATACAAATTCACTTTCCATCATCAACACGTTCTTTGACCTTTCCTGGAGTAACAGGGGCATCATCACTAAGAAATTCTTTGTAATTGTGGGGTGATAACTTTATAAAAGCGCCTGGAACATCCTCAATAAGAAAGCTTTTATAATTCTGAGGCGAAAATTTTATAAATTTATAGGGTATGGCAACAGGTTCCCGTCCTGTGGGAAGGGTACGATAGGTAAGAACCCAGACAGCCCCGGTCATTGTATTAACAAGGTAGGCATTGTCATCTTTGCCAGGGACAATCTGATATGTTCCAATTTCAGCGGCAAAGGATACAGTACAGAGAAAAACCAGTTTTAAAAATAAAGCTTGCATCTGGGAAACGACATTCCTTTATTTCCTGATGATGGTTACTTCTTCACTGGGCTCACTCTCAAGAGCATCCTTATCAACAGAGATAACGACATATGTCTTTTCCTTCCCCTTCGGAAGACTTTCCCCGGTAAACCCTGGTGTTTTAACGGTAGCAATTTTCTTTATACCAAAAAATCCTTTCTCGTAAACATCATAATGCGAAATATCAGGTTCGCTTCCCGGTTTCCAGTTGAGTACAACCCTTCCCTTAGTCAAGTTGCCGTTAAACCCCTCAAGGCGCTTCGGTCTCGGTTTGGTCTGGATACCGATGGTTTCCGAAAAATCACTTAGCAGCGCATCCCTGTCTTCGGCCTGGATTCGGTAACGATAGGTAGAGCCATCCTTGAGACCCTTATCAATGTATGCGGTCTCACCACGAGTATCTGCAATGCGGGTAAAATCCTCCTTCTCAGGACCAGCACGCCAGACATGATAAACGGCGATATCCTTTTCTGGATTTGGTAGCCAGATAAGAGGCACCTCTTTGACCTTCCCTTCTTCTCCTTTAAGTCCCGATGGTTTCGTCGGCCTGGCCTTTGTCGTAGCAAAGGCTGTCTCAGAAAAATCGCTCTCCACATCCACCCTGTTGAAGGATCTGATTATGTAATAATAGGTGGTGTTATCATCGAGCTTTTCTTCCCCTCCCCCCTCGTGGGCAAACCTATTGGTCGTCCGTTCCTTTAATTTTGAGAGCAACAGGTATTTACCTACCTTTTCTCTGGACCAGTAGATCTTGTAACCATCGATGTCTTCATGGGAACTCGCCGTCCAAGTAAGCTCCACCTTTTTTACCATGCCACTTACAGCTTTTACCCCCTCCGGAGCAGGTGGTTTACCCTTTGTTACGGCTGATACCGCCACCGATGGTGACGTTTC
>WOUX01000203.1 GCA_009773075.1 bacterium
CTTTACATGAACACATACATTATGGTATCCATTATAGTCGAATGTCAATTAGTAACAATGAATTCTCTAGAGACAGACACTCATTTGCTACTATAGGAGCTTTGTGAAATATGGGTCTTGTATTATAAAAAAACAAGGGAGGAATTAACCTAAGATTTATAAAAGATTCTTTAAAATAAGATTAAAAAAACTCTAGGAAGGGAGGTTGCTCAAGATGAAGAAAGTTAGTATAGTTTTACTTATGGTGGCTATTTCTGTGTTTTTGATATGTGATTATGGGTTTAGTAAGGATGTGAGAGGTGTTACAGATTCCGAGATCAGGATAGGGGTTATATATGACCAGACAGGTCCGGCGACCCCTGTGACTGTTCCTGCTTCTAAGGCGTTTAAAAACTACTTTCAATGGGTAAACGAAAAGGGTGGAATCAATGGAAGGAAGATCAAGTTAATCATTGAGGATGACAGATATTCGATTCCTGCGACTATATCTGCGTATAAGAAGCTTTTGTTGAAAGATAAAGTACTCGTATTATTGGGGCCGGCATCAAGTCACGGCATATTTGCTCTGACGTCTGCCATTCTTAAAGATAAAATGCCATGTGTACTTCCCCCTTCATCCGATAGGGTAGTGATACCACCCAAGCGTTATATGTTTGCCAGTGGACCAACCTATGAGGATCAAATTCAACTTATATTTCAGTATATAGTGAGGGATCTGAAGAAGAAAAATCCCAAGATTGCCTTTGTGTATAATGATACCGAGCATGGCAAGCTTGGTTTTAAGGCAGCAGAAAAGTACAAAGACGAATACGGCATAGATATTGTCAGCATTGAGATCGTAAACCCAGGGGTATTAGATGCCACTTCCCAGGCGCTGAATATTAAAAGAAGGAACCCAGACTTCATT
Organism: bacterium; assembly: GCA_009773075.1. Taxonomy (GTDB): domain Bacteria; phylum Desulfobacterota; class UBA8473; order UBA8473; family UBA8473; genus UBA8473. The sequence goes on from WOUX01000203.1 coordinate 908, forward strand.
GTAATGCATCTTCTGGTTGACAATTCGATTGTAATAATGAAATCTGCAATGAAGATAGGTGTAAAGGACATCCCTTTTTTGGGCACCCAGTATACATGTACTGAGGATACCGTTAAGGTTGCAGGAAAGGCAGCTTCCAATTATACAGGCATAGCGATTTACAGTTCATGGTATGACAAAGGCTCTGCCATGGAGGAAATGAGAAAAGCGACTTTAAAGTACGATCCAGGTACCGAGAAACCATACAGACCAAAGGCATATACTCAAGGTTGGGGTGATGCTACAATCCTTGCAGAAGGGATAAAAAGGGCAGGGAAGGACATCGATGGTGAAGCGTTGGTTGATGCATTGGAGTCCATCAAAGATTTTGATATGAGAGGACTATGTGGCCGTGTCACCTTTGGACATGATGACCATAAGGGGTCTAGATATGTAAAGATGTATAAGGCTAATGTCAAAGAAGGGTTATTAACACCAATATCAGATTGGATAAAATTGGAGAAATAGTTTTCCCTCCAAGGTCACTTAAGAATATAAAAAATGAAATCTTAAGATATCCGAAATAGCCGATTTTACTCATTTGATGTATCAAATTTCTCTACCTATTGATTATGATTCTTTGTGTGGTTATTGATTGTTATCATGGATATAGAGTTCGTAACTATTCAGCCACTAAGACACCAAGGCACTAAAATTGCTTACAACAGCGGGCTTAAGCCCGCTGTTGTAAGTTCTCTTTAAAAGGACAACTATATAATACCTTCCTGATAATTTTAATTATCAAAGTTGTCAGATAGTGAGCTGAAATTTATAAATAACCTTTGTCTCTTTGTGCCTTGGTGGCGACCTGAGTAGTTACTAGAGTTCTAAGATAATGAAGCGAGAGATGGAGGTGGATTGTGGAGTATCCTTTAGAAGGGATTCGGATTTTAGAATGGGGTATTTTTCATGCCGGACCGGGAGGTACGGCTATTCTTGGTGATTTAGGTGCAGAGGTAGTAAAAATAGAACAGCGCGGGAAAGGTGATCCAATTCGGCATCGAAGCCGCTTTGGGCGAACCTCCTTCGATTTGCCTGGCAATAGAAATCTCTTTTTCGAGGGTTCTAATCGGAATAAAAAATCCATTTGCGTCGATCTGAGCAAGGATATGGGGAAAGAAATTGTCTATCGTCTAGTCCCTCATTTCGATGTCTTTCTGACGAATCTCCGTAGAAGAACCCGTGAAAAGATGGGTATGACTTATGCCGTACTTTCTGATTTACATCGGAGACTGATCTATGTTTCGATTTCGAGTTATGGTCCAAAGGGTCCTGACAAAGACCAGGGCGGGTTTGATTTCCAGGGCCAGGCAAGATCAGGGATAATGTACAGCATGGGAGAGCCGGGGACGCCTCCCGTTCTCTCTCAGTTCGGGCTCATCGACCAGGCAACAGCCATCACCGTGAGCCAGGCAATTCTGGCAGCCCTTTTTATGCGGGAACGTACGGGGAAAGGACAGATGGTTGAAACCTCGATTTTGGGGTCTGCCTTGTATCTGTCTTATTTTAATTTATTGAATGCCCTGTGGCTTCATCAGGATGTCCCGCGTCACCGTCGCATGGATACAGACCCCATTCGAAACTACTATCAGTGTAAAGATGGTAAGTGGTTTGCCATTACGCTTCGGCCCAATGGAGATTGGCCGCGCTTTTGTCAGGCTATAGAGCACTCGGAGTTGGAGAGAGATCCCAGATTTAACACACAGGAAAACAGATCAGAAGAGCATTCAAGCGAACTCATCACGTTGCTCTCCCAGATTTTTTTAGCCAGAACACGTGATGAGTGGTTGGAAGCCTTCAGAAGGTACGACCTCTTTGCCTGTGCGATACACCGACATACTGAGCTTGAGAATGACCCGCAAATACGCGAGAATTACCTGGATGAACTTGATCACCCAACTTTGGGTAAGGTTAATATTCCAGGCTTCCCTGTCCATTTTAGCGAGGCTAGAACCGGGACAAGAAAAGCCGCCCCTGAACTGGGGGAGCACACTGAGGAGATTCTGAGGACATTGGGGGGATATGGTGAACACGAGATAGAGCAATTAAAAAAGGAGGAAATCATCTAAAAGTATTTCTTTTTTCAATTTGTGCTCTAAAATATTTATTTAAAAGAAAGGTGGGAAGTAGTATGGAAGAGAAGGATAGTCCAAGGAGACTAATATGTGGTCGGCCTAAGTCTCTCATGCAAGCAAAATCACCCCTCTGCTCTGGTTGTCAGCATGGAATAGTAGGGCGGATAATAAGTGAGGTAATAGATGAGCTTGGGATTATGGGGAATGTTGTGGGTATTGGAGGTGTTGGTTTGAAACGTGGATTGAATGAGGAGGCAGTAGTTTTTACCATTCAGGGGGACGGTGATTTAGCGGCCATTGGGATAGGTGATTTAATAAATGCTACGGTCCGAGGTGAAAAGCTTACTACTGTGTTCTTTAACAATGCTGGTTATGGTACAACAGGGGGGCAATTGGCTCCGACTACTTTGATTGGTCAGGTTACAACTACAACGCCTGATGGAAGAAGACCAGAAGCCGGTGGTTTCCCGATTCACGTTGCGGAATTAATGGCTGGGTTACCTGGTGTTGTATATTCGGCCCGCTGTGCGGTAAACACATTGGCTCAGTTCAAACGTACTAAAAAAGCGATAAAAACCGCTTTTCAGAAGCAGATAGACGGTATCGGATACGGCTTTGTTGAGGTACTCTCTGCATGTCCGCCTTTGCTCAATATGAGGCCGACGAAGGCGAGAGAGTGGTTTGAGAAGCACATGCTTGCCGAGTACCCTCTCGGTGAATTCAAGAATGTGAATGAACGAGAGATTAAATATCAGATAGAGAACAACTAGAGATTAAAAAGAAGAATATCAAGAATATCAAATTGAGGGTAAAAATGGAGAAAAAAAAGAAGGTCATAGAGGTTGAGATCAATAAAGAATTCTGCAAGGGATGTTCATTTTGTGTCGATTCGTGCCCCAAAGAATGTTTGATAATGGGAGAGGAGATAAACAGTGTGGGGTATAATTTTCCTGTTTTTATAAATCAGGAGGATTGTACAGGTTGTGGGGCTTGTAGTTTCCTATGTCCTGATATAGCCATTGAGGTATATCAGGTTGTCTAATTTCTCTCTTGGGTTAAAGACTCAAGACACAAATTTGTTCAAATATTCTATAGGAGATGATGACCATGGTTGAAAAGATATTAATAAGTGGGAATGAAGCTATTGGTTATGGGGCTATCTATGCTGACTGTACGCACTACTTTGGTTATCCCATAACGCCACAGAATGAATTGATAGAGTTTATGGCGAGAGAGTTTCCGAAACTTGGCAGGACCTTTGTCCAGGCAGAGAGTGAGTTTGCTTCTATCAGTATGGTTTGTGGGGCGGCAGCTACAGGTGTAAGGGCTATGACCTCTACTGCCAGCACAGCCTTTAGTCTTATGCAGGAAGGAATCTCAGGAATTGCATCCATGGAACTGCCATGCCTTATCGTTAATGTTCAGCGTGGTGGTCCTGGTGCCGGCAGTACGCAGCATTCTCAGATGGACTATCTTATCGCAACCCGGGGTGCCCATGGTGGTTATAAGAATATAGTTCTTGCCCCTTTCTCGGTACAAGAGGCATTTGAACTCACCCAACTGGCCTTTTACCTGGCTGACAAATATCGGATTCATGTAATTTTATTGAGTGATGGTATAATGGGGCAGATGTACGAGAGTGTGGAGCTTAAGAAGCTCGGATTTCCACCATTGCCTGAAAAAAATTGGGCGGTGAAGGGCTCTGCGGCTCATAATTATGTACGTACTTTTGTTCACAATTCACCAGGTATAATAGGCTCCTACTATGATTACATGAAACGTTCTGACGAAAAATACACAAAGATAAAAGAGAACGAAGTGCGTTATGAAACCTATGAAATAGAAGATGCAGATATAGTCCTGGTATCTTATGGATCCACAGCCAGGGTGTCCCTGAGGGCAATGTATCTGGCCCGTGATGAAGGGATAAGGGTAGGGCTCTTCAGGCCAATAACCCTCTGGCCTTTTCCACGTGAAGCAATAAATAAGATAGCCGACAATACAAAGAAATTCCTGGTGGTTGAAGACTGTATGGGTCAAATGATTGAAGATGTGGAATTGGCTGTTGTGGGAAAGGCTCGGATTGGCCTCGTAGGATCCATGGACCGCAACCTGCCGACAGGCAGCGGTATGATCCTTTCACGAAAGGTCTTAGAAAAGATCAAGGATTTTAACTAGACTCTTTAAGGGGGGAGAGTAATGAGAAAAGATAACGGCAGGACATGTAACGTTGCAATTGCTGGTTATGGAGGCCAAGGTGTATTGATGATTGGGCTATTGATTGCCAGGGCCGGTCTTAAAGAATTCAACCATGTGA
>WOUX01000204.1 GCA_009773075.1 bacterium
TTCCACTTTTCTAATATTCTACTATTCCAATTTATCAATGAGGCTAGTTTACCCCGTTAGAGAAGAGATCTCTAACGGGGCTTATATGGGTGAAAAGGTCGTACTTTAATATTGAGCTTGCATTTCTATAAAAGATATTGTAGTATGAGTTCCAGTTGATGTGCAGTGCCTGTTTGTTGTTGCCAAGTTCCAAAGAAGTCGACCGCACAATCCTCAGTAATGGAACGTGCGGTTTTTAGTTTACACAAACAGACTGCCAGCCGAAAGTTCGGCAAAATTTTAAATGGTTCCACAGGGGAACCCAATACAAAAGGAGTGGTAAAGATGGCAGAAGGAACAGTTAAATGGTTTAATGACTCAAAGGGCTTTGGTTTTATCGAGCAGGACGGTGGCAAGGACGTTTTCGTGCATCATTCCGCGATTCAGGCAGAGGGTTTTAAATCGCTGGCAGAGGGTGATCGGGTAAGCTTCGAAGTTGTCGCCGGGCCCAAAGGTCCGGCTGCGGAGAATGTCCGGAAGCTGTAAGACCTGAGCTTCATTTTGCGTTTAAAAGCTCCCCCTGTGATGGGGGAGCTTTTTTTGTAGGGATTCATCCAGTTTTTTAAAATGAAGGAATAAAGATATGATAAACGCATCGAACGTCGCCCTCTCCTACGGCAAGAGGATCATCTTCAAAGACGTCAACATAAAGTTCACCCCGGGGAACTGCTATGGGCTGATCGGCGCCAACGGCGCGGGTAAATCCACCTTCCTGAAGATACTCGCGGGCGAGATCGAGCCGGACCAGGGGACCGTCTCTGTATCTCCTGGGGAGAGGATAGCGGTCCTGAGCCAGGACCAATTTGCCTTTGACGATGAAACGGTCTTTAACACCGTTATCAGGGGGCACGAACGGGTTTACGAATTGATGGCTGAACGGGAGGCGATCTACGCCAAGACCGAGTTTTCAGAGGCTGACGGAATCCGTTGCGGGGAGCTGGAGGCTGAATTTGGCGAGATAAACGGCTATGACGCCGAGTCTGAGGCTGCGGTACTCCTGAGCGGCCTCGGCATATCGGAGGAGTTGCGTCAAAAGAGGATGAAGGAACTTGATGGAGGCGATAAAGTACGGGTGCTTCTCGCCAAGGCCCTCTTCGGCAACCCTGACATCCTCCTCATGGACGAACCGACCAACCATCTGGATATCAAGTCCATAACCTGGCTGGAGGAGTTCCTTTCCCGTTTCCAGAATACGGTCATCATAGTCTCTCATGACCGCCATTTCCTGAATCAGGTCTGCACCCACGTATCGGATATAGACTTCGGTCGCATCCAGGTGTATGCTGGAAACTACGATTTCTGGTACCAGACAAGTCAACTCCATCTGAAACAGAGAGAGAGCGACAAAAAAAAGATCACCGCCAAGGCCGCAGAGTTGAAAGCATTCATCCAGCGTTTCAGCTCCAACGCATCCAAGGCAAAGCAAGCCACCTCCAGGAAAAACCTCTTGGAAAAACTCACCATCGAGGACATGCCTGTCTCATCACGTAAATACCCGTTCATTGAGTTCAAGCCCCAGAGACCCTGCGGCGATATCATTCTGGAGATAAGTGGGCTTGGAAAAGAGATAGATGGGATTCCCATCTTGAACAACATCACCCTCAAAGTCAACAAGGGAGATAAAATCGCCTTTGTGGGAGAAGACAGCCTGGTGAAGACCACTCTCTTCCAGATCCTCGCAGGGGAAATGGAGCCGGACAGCGGCAGCTTCCGCTGGGGGGTAACCATCAGCCCCTCGTATTTACCCAAAGAAAACAATTGTTTTTTCAATAACGACCTGAACCTCATCGAGTGGCTTGCCCAGTTCTCCCCCGAGGCAGAGGGACAGACTTTCGCCAGAGGTTTTCTCGGGAAGATGCTCTTCTCCGGGGAAGAGGCAAAGAAGAAGGCCTCTGTCCTATCCGGTGGGGAGAGGGTCCGCTGCATGCTCTCCAAGATGATGCTCTCCGGCTCCAACGCCCTCATCCTCGACGAGCCGACCAATCACCTAGACCTTGAATCCATCACCGCACTGAACAACGGGTTGATCGTCTTTCCGGGGGTGATTCTCTTCTGCTCCCATGATCAACAGTTGGTATCTTCGGTGGCGGACAGGATCGTGGAGATCACCCCTGCCGGGGTCATAGACAGAATGATGGGATTCGACGAATATCTACAAGATGAGGGAGTTTCGATGACCAGGCAGGAACTTTGCTGCGGTCATCAGGGGCTTCACCTGTAGGAACTGAATGGGAGCGCACAGGACAGCTCTGTCTGGATTATACCAAAACTCCCATCAAAAAGACTCCCTATTTTTTGCCACAGTATACCTTACCTCCTTATGTTTAAAAAAAGCCGAAAATTTATTGTAAAAATATTGTTGACAAACAAGATCGCTCCTTTCATAATTTCTCCCAAATAAATTGGAAGAAGAACCTTGTTTGTATATTATTAAGGAGGTAATTATGAAATCAACAGTCATCATAGCGTGTCTTTCACTCATCATCTACGTCGGCCTGGCATCTGCAGAAGAAACGAAGGCAGGCTTTATAAAGAGTCTCTACGGACAGGCATTCATCGTCCGCAAACAAATATCGATCCCAGCTAAGGCTGGTGACAAGCTGTTTGAAAACGACGTCATTATAACAGGCTCTGATGGAAATATAGGGGTAATTTTTCAAGACAATAGTGTTTTAGGAATCGGTCCTAATACGCAGGTGAATATTAGCAAATTCGCTTTTGAACCCGCTAATAAGAAATTTGCTTTCTTTGCACAAATTAAGAAGGGAACATTAGTATACTTGGCCGGCTTAATTGCCAAGTTGGAAAATAAAAGCGTGCGATTTGAAACACCGACAGCTGTGTGTGGTATACGTGGCACACACTTGGCAATAAAAGTGGACGCCGGGGATGAATAACAATTGAGGGCAGTCAAAGAATTACTGAGACTTGATATTCTCTCTTCGGAAAGCAATAAAGAATGACAGCTTCATCGAGAATGATGCTGTGATAATTAAGAAAAATATCCATATAGTGAGAGCATTGCAGATCGCAATGTTGTTTGGTCTTCTCCTGAATACGGGATGTGCTTCCACAACAAAGATTGTACTTCTGCCTGATCCAGATGGTAAGGTGGGTGTTGTCGATGTCTCATCTGACAAGGGTATTCAGACGCTCGATAAGCCTTGGCAGACGACGGAGGTTTCGAGTCCGGATAAAGCCCCGAG
>WOUX01000205.1 GCA_009773075.1 bacterium
GTAACGAGATGTTCTGAGTAATCATTCCCACGTCAAAAACCGAATAGATTCCCAGCTCTTTATCGATATAAATATAGATCGCGTTTGGGGCACCAAAGAACCCGAACATGTTTACATAGTGTTGATCCCTCTTCTCCTTGTCTCCTCTACCTATCGACAGGGTCTCAAAAAGTCCCCTGCCCACCTCTCTGTATCGAGTCATATACGAATCTGGCCACTGTTCAGGCATCCCAATATCGGGGTTATCAGGAACCTTATCTAGATAGTTATTAGAGATTTCTTCACCAAGCCTCTTTGCCGTATCACCCCCAACTATGGTAAACTCCCATGGCTGAGTGTTTCCCCATGATGGGGCACAAAGGGCATCTTCCATTATCTTGACCAGGATATCTTTCGGGACTGGATCAGGTTCAAATGCTCTAACACTCTGCCTTTTCCTTATGGCATCTTTAAGCTCCATCTTTTCCCTCCTTACTTTCTACATAACTATTTCTGTTCCCACACCCACGTCGGTAAACACCTCAAGAAGAAGTGCATGCTTTACCCTGCCATCTATAATATGGGTCTTAACAACCCCTTCTGTCAGCGCCTCCAGACAACAGGTCACCTTTGGTATCATACCTTCCGAGATTATACCATCCTTGATATATTTTCTGATCTTCTTTGAATCTATAGTTGAAATCAACCTTTTCTTTTCATCCAATAGGCCTTCTACGTCGGTAAGCAGTACCAGTTTTTCTGCCCTTAAAGCAGAAGCGATCTTTCCTGCTACAAGGTCAGCATTAATATTGTAGGTTTCTCCCTGGCTGCCTATCCCTATGGGCGCAATAACAGGAATAAATTTGTTCCTGTCCAGTGCTTCAATAACATTGGGGTTAATGGATTCCACCTCCCCTACCATTCCTATGTCTATAGTCTCAGGGGCATCTGTACCGTCCTTTTGCTTTATTATATCAAGCTTCTTGGCCATAATCAGTTGACCATCCTTGCCGCTTAACCCCACTGCCTGACCACCGTGATGATTAATCAGCCCTACTATCTCCTTATTTATCTTTCCTACCAGTACCATCTCCACTATGTCCATTGTCTCCAGATCGGTAACCCTCATACCATCGATAAATTTTGAGGGCTTGCCCATTTTTTCAAGAACCTTGCCGATCTGTGGACCTCCACCATGAACGATGATTGGGTTAAAACCAACATACTTCATCAGTATCACGTCAAGGGCAAAATTAACCTTCAGGTCGTTATCAACCATTGCATGGCCTCCGTATTTTATAACTATTGTCTTATTATAAAACCTTCGGATATACGGGAGAGCCTCTATCAATACCTCTGCTTTGTCTATCAATTTTTCCATAACCGGTTCTCTTCAGACTGAAAGCCCTAAAGGATATATCTGCTCAGGTCTTCATCTTTAACGAAATCTAATAATTTTCCTTTAACATAATCAGCATCTATAACGATCTCTTTATCGTTTAAATCTGGAGCATCGAATGAGATATCATCCAACAGTTTTTCCATAATCGTGTATAGTCTTCTGGCGCCAATATTCTCTGTTCTCTCGTTAACTAAGCTGGCAATTTCGGCAATCTCCCCAATGGCATCATCTTTAAAAATCATGTCTATATCTTCAGTCTTCAGTAAGGCAGTATACTGTTTTATCAGGGCATTTTGAGGCTCTGTCAGAATCCGGATAAACTCCTCTTTACCAAGGGAATCTAATTCCACCCTTATTGGGAATCTTCCCTGAAGCTCTGGAATAAGATCAGAAGGTTTTGAAATGTGGAATGCCCCCGCGGCAATGAATAGTATGTGATCAGTCTTTACCATTCCATACTTGGTTGTTACCGTTGTTCCCTCCACAATGGGCAAAATATCCCTCTGAACTCCTTCCCTGGATACATCAGGACCGTGGCCTGACTCCCTGCCGGCAATCTTGTCGATCTCATCTATGAAGATTATCCCTGATTGTTCTACCCTCTTTTTGGCAAGCTTGCTAACATTATCCATATCTATTAACCTTTGCTCTTCTTCTTGGAAGAGGATGCTCAACGCATCAGGGACTTTAACCTTTCTTTTCTTTGTTTTTTCAGGGAAGATGTTGCTGAATACATCCTTAAGGTTTATATCCATCTCTTCCATGCCGTATGCAGAGAAGACTTCTATGATAGGGATGTTCCTTTGAGTTACTTCCAAATCCACAACCCTATTGTCCAGCTTGCCTTTTCGCAGTAACCCCCTTAGCTTTTCCCTGGTATCTGTTTGATCGCTTTTGCCTTCATTGTCTGTCCCGTTTGTTAATTTTTCGCCAACACCTATCATTCCCTTTTGGGGAGGTAATAATAGGTCTAAAACCCTCTCCTCCGCAATCTCCTTGGCCTTGTTGCAAACCTTTTCTGCTTCTTCGCTTTTTACCATATTAACTGCCAGTTCTGTAAGATCCCGAATCATAGATTCTACGTCTCTCCCAACATATCCGACTTCTGTAAACTTGGATGCCTCGATCTTAAGGAAGGGTGACTGTGCAAGTTTAGCAAGCCTTCTGGCTATTTCTGTTTTACCGACCCCTGTGGGCCCAATCATAATAATATTTTTGGGGGCAATTTCATCTTTAAGATCTTCCGGGACCTGCTGTCTTCTCCATCTGTTTCTTAAAGCGATAGCCACTGCCCTCTTTGCATTTTTCTGTCCTATTATATATTTATCCAGTTCTGCAACAATCTCTCTAGGCTTAAAAATTGACATCAATCCTCCTAAATACCCCCTAAAAGCCTTCCGCCTTCGGTCTATCTACCTGAGTAGTTACTATAATTCCTCTATAAAGATCCTGTCATTGGTATAGACACAGATGTCTGCTGCAATCTTCATGGACTCTTCGACTATGCTTTTTACATCCAGATCAGAATGCTTTATGAGGGCCTTTGCAGAAGCTAAAGCATACACCCCCCCAGAACCTATGGCAATTGCCCCTTCATCGGGCTCAATAACATCCCCGTTGCCCGATATAATCAGGGTATGCTCCTTGTCAGCCACAATGAGTAAGGCTTCCAATCTGCGGAGTATCTTATCTGTCCGCCAATCTTTGGCCAGTTCCACAGCTGCCCTGGTCAGGTTACCATGATACTGTTCCAGTTTGCCCTCAAACTTCTCAAACAGGGTAAAGGCATCTGCTGTTGTTCCAGCAAATCCAGCAAGAACATTATCGTTGTATAAACGTCTAACCTTCTTTGCGCCATGTT
>WOUX01000206.1 GCA_009773075.1 bacterium
ACCAATGTTCCTTTTTCGACCAGCATATCCAATACAGCCTTTACCTCTGATGCGTCGGCGGCTAACCTGTCCACCAGTTCCTTGTATGTGGGGGGTGATAGTTTTTCTTTAGAGTAAATATCCACAATCCTTTCTTGAATTTCCTTTTGGGATCCTTTCAATGATATTGAATAATCGGAAAGTCGGAACTTGTCTTTTACTCCCGTTATCTTATTAAATTTGGTAAGTTCAACTATAGCCTTATTAAACAGTTTTGCATTTACGTTCTTAGGCAATTTGGTCTTCAATTCCTCTTTTGATATCCCTTCCTTCATAGGATACGCCGTATGATACTCTTTTATCTGATCTATCATTATCTCTTTTAGATTGTCATATATACCTTGATGAACTACCTTTACGGTGTCCTTGTCGAATTGAATCAGTTCCCTGCTGGTCATTAAACCCTCCAACAGGGTTGATAGCATAGAAGGACTTATATCAATCCTCATTTGTAGCTCTTGTACACTCAATCCCTTGAATCCGGAGTTGTAAACATGGGTTTTTATTATATCCTTTTTATTACCATTCTGAAAGACTTCCAGGTCGGCCAATATCTCCTTGAAAAATTTCTTTAGTTTTGTTGGATAGGAATCTAGAACCTCACCTCCACCTATGGTATAAACAGGGGAGTAACTCCTGATAATAAATCTGTCTTTGTGGATAGTTATAGCAGGGGTTTCCATCTTTAACCGAGCAAAAGCAGCCTCCCCAGGAGGAAGCTTATCTCTATCAAAAAAAATTATATTAGCAACAATCTCACTGGTCCCTGTGTGGAATTTCACTTTTGTTCTGTTTTTAAGTGGTTTGGGAGCGCTGGATAGATGCTCTAAATAAACATCCATTAGAGAGGTTGGGACTATCGTACCGGGAGAAGTTATAACCTCACCTCTCTTGATAGAAAATTTGTCAATACCATGCAGATTCAACGCTGTTCTGAGCCCTGCCGTGGCTTTTTCTACTCCCTCATTATGGACTTGAACGCCCCTGACCTTCGTCTCTATTCCTGAGGGAAGAATCTCTACCGTTTGCCCAACTGACAGGCTTCCGGAATACAGGGTGCCGGTAATAACGGTACCAAACCCCTTCATGGTGAACACACGGTCTATTGGTACTCTCAACGGACCTTCAGATGATTTTTCTTCGACTTTGTCGGACAGATCATCCAGTGTAGCCAAGAGCAAGGGAATCCCTTCGCCGGTGACAGATGAGACAGGTATAATTGGAGAACCTTCTAAAAAGGTTCCCTTTACAAATTCTTCGATATCTCCTTTGACCATCTCCAGCCATTCTTTGTCTACTAAGTCAGTCTTCGTTATAGCGATAAGTCCATTTTTTATCCTCAAGAGGCTGCAAATTTCAAAATGCTCCCTTGTCTGAGGCATAATTCCTTCATCGGCGGCGATAGTGAAGAGGACTATGTCAATCCCACCAACGCCCGCCACCATATTCTTGATAAACCTCTCATGACCAGGAACATCTACTATCCCAATCCTTTCTCCGCTGGGTAGCGTCAGTGGCGCAAACCCCAGCTCAATAGTTATCCCTCTAAGCTTCTCTTCTTTTAGCCGATCCGTGTCAACTCCTGTAAGAATCTTTATCAGTGATGTCTTGCCGTGGTCAATATGACCAGCCGTACCGAGTACAATATGCTTCATCTTTTTTCCTATTTATTTCACTCGAATTCTGGACCCCTCGAACCGTTATCATCGATCAAGTAATTTGGAGATTATCCAATATTAGAATAATGGAAGACTAGAATAGTATTATACAAAAAGAATCAGTTAACCCTGAAGGAAATGAAATACAATGTTATCAAAGAAAGAAGATAGTAGTCAACAACAAAAGTTACTGCAAATGAACCCCTTGACTTTAACCGCTCTTTGTGTTACGTTCCTTTGCGTTGTTGAGCGATAAGCGGTCAACTTTTACTAAAAGCTTATAGTACGAAAGGAGCAATAATTGCAGGAGAAAATCTTTGATTTCAAGATAATACCCCAGATTGTCTTTGGTAATGGGGCCTCTGAAAAGGTTGGTGTTGAAGCCAGAAAGAGGGGCGGTACCAAAGCCCTGGTTGTTGTAGACCAAGGGATTAGAAGGGCAGGACTCTTTGACAGGATTGAAGAATCTTTAACAAAAGAGGGGGTAGAGGTTATTGTCTTCGGTGGAGTAGAACCTGAACCACAGATTGAGATCGCTGATCAGTGTGCACAATTGGGCCGTGATAAAGAGTGTGATCTTGTTGTGGGTATTGGGGGCGGCAGTGCAATGGACACAGCAAAGGCAACCTCAATATTACTGACAAATGATGGGAAGGTAAGAGATTATCAGGGCTTGGACTTAGTGAAGAAACCAGGGGTGCCCAAGATTATGATCCCCACAACAGCAGGGACAGGAAGTGAAGTTACTTTTACAGCAGTATTCACAGATAAAAATACAAAGAGCAAGGCAGGCGTGAACAGCAAATATCTCTTCGCTGATCTTGCCTTTCTCGACCCCAAACTCACCCTCTCCCTTCCCCCTGAGGTTACGGCTTTTACCGGAATGGATGCCCTGACCCATGCTATTGAGGCATACACCTCTCTTTCGTCTAATACATTTGTTGATCTCTTTGCCCTTGATGCCATAAGGCTTATATCTAAGAACCTCCATAAAGCTGTGACAGAGGGTCAGGATATTGAGGCAAGGAGCAGCATGTTAAAAGGGAGTCTGTTCGGTGGAATTGCTTTGGCAAATGCAGGGGTAGGGGCAGCTCATGCCCTGGCATACCCGATGGGGGGCGAGTATCAGGTCCCTCATGGCATAGCAAACGGTTTACTGCTTCCTTATGTGATGGAGTTTAATTTAGAAAGTAACATCGAGAAATTTTCGCACATCGCGGAGGCGATGGGAGAAGAGAGAGGGGACTCTAGTTCTCTGGTGTTTGCAAAAAAATCCATATCGATGGTAAAAGAACTGATAGAGAATGTAAAGGTACCAAGCAGGTTGAGAGAACTGGGCATCCCGGAATCTGCAATAGAGGGGTTGTCTTTAGGGGCTATGAAGGTGACCCGCCCTATAGAGAATAACCCAAGAAAGGTGACCAAAGAGGATGCCATTGAGATATACAGAAGGGCGTACTAAATAAGGTCCCTGTAATTCAGACAGTAGCTAAGAGGAGCATGGGTGGCGGAGAATTATTAGGGAAGAAAGAGATAGACGAGGTAGTGGGTGTACTTGAGAGAGGGGTTCTTTTTCGATATGGCTTTAATGAAAAGCGAAAAGACATTTTCAAGGTAGAAGAATTCGAAGAGATGATTGCCGGATATATGGGTGTGAAATACGCACTGGCTGTTGCCTCCGGTACGGCAGCGGTCCGAGTAGACCTTGCATCTCTCGGTATTGAACCGGGGGATGAGGTAATAACCCAGTCTTTTACCTTTGTGGCTACTATCGAAGCGATATTGGAGGCAGGGGCTATCCCTGTAATTGCTGAGATAGACCAATCGTTTAATATGGACCCAAAAGACCTTGAGACAAAGATCACCAATAAAACCAGGGCCATAATCCCGGTTCACATGCTTGGGGTTCCTGCTAAAATGGATGAGATATGCGACGTTGCAAAGAGACATGGAATCGAAGTTCTGGAGGATTCTTGCCAGGCATGTGGATCAAGCTATAAAGGCAGAAAGACAGGAAGCATAGGAGACATCGGTTGTTTCAGTTTTGACTTTGTCAAGACGATAACCACTGGTGAAGGGGGGATGGTGGTTACTAACGATGAAGGGATGTACTTAAGAGGTGCCTACTTCCACGACCATGGACATGAGCATAGGACGGATGTTCCGAGGGGAAAAGACAGTAAGAGTATTACTGGCTTTAACTATCGTATGAGTGAGATACAGGGGGCAATAGGGGTAATTCAGCTCTCCAGGCTTGATTATGTCATTTCACAGCAAAGGAAGAACAAGGCAAGAATAAAGGACGCCATCGGGGATATAGAGGGGTTAGAGTTCAGAGAACTACCGGATAAAGATGGCGATGGTGGGGATACATTAATATTTCTTCTACCTAAAAGCCAGATGGCAAAAGATGTTGAGGATATGCTAACGAAGGATGGAATCGAAACAAAGATTCTGCCCTCTGCACTGGGGTGGCATTATATAGGGAACTGGGATCATATCATCACCAGGTTAAACGGACAAAGGGGCAAAGAGGTATACAGAAGAGATATGTGGCCGAAAAGTGACAGTATACTGAATCGGGCCATAGCCATAGGTATTTCGGTAAATATGGCGGATGATTATATAGATAGAATAATCACTGGTATTCATAAAGCGGCAAGGCTTGTACTAGGTTGATAACTTTTTAGGATAGATATGAAGGCTATAGGAATAATCCCTGCCAGATACCATTCTACAAGATTTGTTGGTAAGCCCCTGGCAGATATTTGCGGTAAACCTATGATAGAGCATGTTTACAACAGGGCTTCGAGAGCAGATTCTTTGACATCGGTAACAGTAGCTACGGATGACGAACGTATTTTTAGAAAAGTGGAGGAGTTTGGAGGCAGGGCAATACTTACATCTTCTCACCACAAATCAGGGACAGACAGGATTGCCGAAGCCCTTATTCAACTGGATGTTAAAGACACCGATCTAATA
>WOUX01000207.1 GCA_009773075.1 bacterium
AAATCGACGTAAGAATCCACTCGGTTAAAATGCAGATAGGAACCTGCAACTGAACGCAGCAGGTTTTCGATGGTCATGATTTTGAACAGCGATTGACCTTCGGGCGGAATATTGAGCAATGGTGCATGGGGTTCAATGTGGCCCAGGGGAGCGGGAATAGGTTGGTATTTCACCTTTTCATTCATGGTTTGTATGTCCAACAATGATTATACTGAACCGGTTTATTCCTTCGATTTATGTTTAACCGTACTATATTTTAACCAAATAAACAAATAATTTCTGAGGATTATCCCCTTGACTTCCGTAAATGGTCTATAATATCATATTATACAGAATCCGTATATCGTAGGCAGGAACTTATATGAGAGAGAAAATGTCAGCTTCACAAACCCTTCCCGATTTTCAGCAATATCTGCTTTCACGAAAACTCGTGCCGGAAAAAAGTGTAACTTTCTACGCCTATTGGGCCAATCGATATTTAACGTTCTCAAAACGCCTGAAGAATGTTGATGTGGCAGAGGCGCTCCGTCTATTTCTGGAGGATCTGCAATCCCGGAAAAATATTGCCGACTGGCGGATCCAGCAAGCCAAAGAGGCCATTCAGCTCTACAGCGATCATTTTCAAGGCGGGAAAACATCTGGGGTTGATAACGACGCAAAAACGCAACTCGCCCCTTTCGACAAGGATTTGGTCATGGTAAACATGCAGAAGGCCATCCGCGTGAAACACTATTCTCTTAGCACGGAAAGGACTTATATGGATTGGGCAAGGCGCTTTTTCGATTACGCCGGCAATATGAAAGGCGGGCTTCTTCGAGAAACACCGGACGCTAAAGATATTCGGGAGTTCTTGACGCATTTGGCCGTCCACAAGAAAGTTTCCGCTTCGACACAGAATCAGGCATTTAACGCCCTCCTGTTCCTGTTCCGGAATGTTCTGAAAATCGAAATCGGCGATCTGAGCAGCACCATCCGGGCAAAGCGTGGACCGAAACTCCCTGTCGTATTGACCATCGAGGAAGTACGGCAACTATTGTCCTGTATGGAGGGAAAGCAGCTTTTGATTGCGCAGATAATTTACGGGGCAGGCCTTCGCCTTATGGAACTGGCCCGTGTACGGGTCAAACACCTGAAAGTATACCCTCCGCTTCGTCAAGATGGGTACCCCAAAAATCCTACCGATGTTTGCTCCAAAGGAAATTCTTCGTTTCTCAGGATGTACTAATAATTTGTTGACAGAGAGATATTGAGGCTGTTATATGATTGTTATTCGTATGATATTGGAATCGATTGCAGAGTGATGCCGAATGGGAAATTGCGAAGATGATAATTTGGTTGTTAACTAACCCCCAGATACAAGAGCCTCAATTTTTGAAAGGTATAAAAGGTAGGAGTAACTGATGAATAGTATGTATTTTGAGGATTTTAAAATAGGACAGAAGTTCACCACACTTACGAGGACAATTACAGACACAGACATAACAGATTTTGTTGAACTTACGGGGATATCCAGTCCTTTGTTTATGGATGAGGAGTTTGCAAAGAAGAGCATCCACAAGGGGAGAATAGCTCCAGGGCCATTGACGTTTTCACTCGCCATGGGTCTGTTCACGCGATTAGGCATATTTGAAGAGACTGTTATGGCTTTTTTGGGCATGGATGGGATGAGATTGTCAGTACCGATTAAACCAGGTGATACCATAAGGGTTGAGATTGAGATTACTGAAAAGAAGGAGACAAAAAAACAAGACAGAGGAGTTATAAAGGAAAAATACAGGGTAATAAACCAAAGGGATGAAACGGTAATGATGTATGAGATGTCCCATTTGACAAAGAGAAGGCAATGAAGTTTTGATGAAATCGTAAAAAGTCAAACATCAGATGGCACAGTAAAAAGCTCCAGATGCAAGGCGCGCAAATCCGAAGGAATGAGGCGTAGTTACCTGTACGCTGCAATGACTGAGGATGCAGCGGAACGCCGCAGATGGACTTTTTACGAAGCCGTCAAGTTTTTGAAATCTAATTTCGTGTCTATAGGTATTTGAAAAAAGGGAAGGGGGATACAAGTGGAAAATAAAACCATTATTTTGGAAAAGAGAGAAGAGGTTTTAAAGATTACTTTGAATCGCCCCCATGTGTTAAACGCTTTGAGTATGGAAATGATTGAAGGGCTCAGAAAGGTGTTTGAGGAAGCCGGAGATGATGATGACGTGAAGGCTCTGATTATCACCGGGGCAGGGGACGCATTTTCATCAGGAGCAGATCTCTCTGATGTGCGGGCAAATTGTGCCTTTGTGAAGGAGGGTTGCCCCAAGGCACAGAGGTTGGTTATGAGTATAATAACTTTAGAAAAACCGGTTATTGCCGCCGTTAATGGATACGCTACAGCCGGTGGCTGTGAACTTGCTATAGCCTGTGATATAAGAATAGCATCAGAGAAGGCAAAATTTGGTGAACTGTTTATAAAGATTGGACTGATTCCTGGTATGGTGGGGATATATCTTTTGCCCAGGCTAATCGGTCTTGCCAGGGCAAAGGAGTTTATATTTACCGGAGACATAATTGATGCAAAAGAGGCAGAGAGAATTGGCATGGTAAACCGCATAGTCGCAGCGGACAAGTTGGAAGATGAGGCAATGGAATTGGCAAGAAGGTTGACAAAGGGGGCAGTTAAGGCTATTGGCAAGGCGAAATCCGCAATAAATAGGGGGTTGGATTCAGATCTGATAGGAACATTGGACCATATGGCTATGGTTCAGACTGGATTATGTGATACCGAAGATCATGCAGAAGGGGTAAATGCCTTTTTGGAGAAGCGGGAACCACAGTTTAAGGGGAGATAGGAGGTTAAAAACTATAAGAACAAGGAGGAGAAACGGATGGTAGAGAATCGGATCTACTGGAACATGGAGACAGAAACAATGTCAAGGGACAAGCTTCTGGAATATCAATGGAGCAAGCTATTACCCCAATTACGATATGCCTATAGTAATGTCCCGTATTATCGCAGGAGTTTTGAAGATGCCGGGATGAAGATAGATGATATTAAAAAAGTTGAGGACTATTATGAAAGGGTTCCTTTTTTGTCAAAAACCCAAATAATAGCGAATCAAAGAACAAATCCTCCTTTTGGCGATCTGCTCGCTGTTAATCCTGAAGATCTTTCCA
>WOUX01000208.1 GCA_009773075.1 bacterium
ACCAGAACTATCAGGGACACCCAGGGTAGTAGCTCCTGATCCTGCTTTAACTAAAAGACTATCCACATGACCGTGATAGCACCCTTCAAACTTGATTACCTTATCCCTATTGGTATACCCTCTAGCCAGTCTAATGGCGCTCATGGTAGCTTCAGTACCGGAACTCACCATCCGAACCAGTTTGATAGATGGTACGGCATCTACTATCATTCTTGCCAGTTCCACCTCCAGACTGGTAGGCGCACCAAAGCTGGTTCCTTTCTCCATAGCCTTCTTTAAGGCAGATATAACCTGGGGATGGGCGTGCCCGAGAATCATTGGTCCCCAGGATCCTACATAGTCTATATACTCGTTACCATCCGCATCGTAGATCTTAGACCCTTTTGCCTTTTCTATAAAGAGGGGATTGCCGCCTACAGCCTTGTATGCCCTAACAGGGCTATTTACCCCGCCCGGTATGTATCTCTGAGCCTCTTTAAAAAGATATTCTGAGGTTTTTGTATTCACGATATCTCCTTTAAGGAACGGTTTTGGGGAGCAATGTCACAAAAGGGAATTTTTTCTTGAAAGGGAAGCTTTTTCAACAATCCTCACGGTCAAGCATTTTACAATCTCCAACTGTTTTTGATTTAGTCATAAATTTCCTAGTGTCTATGTGAACGTAATAGTTGATACTTCATCTTTGCGTAGTCGAAGAAGTGAGGCGACTACGGAGATGAGAAGAATGCCAGCAACAACACTCAAGGCGATGACTATTGGTATTATGTATATATCCGCAAGGAGCATCTTGGTGCCGATGAAAACAAGAATTGAAGAAAGACCCAAATGCAAGTAGTGAAAGAGCCGCATAGCACCAGCCAGTGCAAAGTAGAGTGATACATTTGAAGTGTAGACAATGAATGGATCTAGCGTTATGGCGAGGATTGCCGGAATCGAGTCTACTGCAAAGATGAGGTCTGTGGTCTCAACTACCAACAGCACTACAAACAAAGGAGTAGCAAAAGTTTGGCCGTTGAGTTTGACGAAGAATTTCCCCTGGACAGAGTGCTCTGTAACGGGCATAAATCGGCGGAAGAATCTTAGCGCAGGGTTTCTTTCGGGATGCATTTCTTTGTCCTTCTGCAATGCCATTTTGATGCCGGTGAAAACAAGAAAGGCTCCGAAAATATAGATGACCCAGTGAAATTGCTGAATCAACGTTATGCCTACAGCAATGAAGATTGCCCGCATAATCAGCGCACCGAGAATTCCCCAGAACAGAATTTTATGTTGGTAAAGAGGGTCCACACGAAAGTATGAGAAGATGAGTAAGAACACGAAGATGTTGTCTACACTCAACGATTTCTCAAGGAGATAGCCAGTTAGAAATTCAAAGGCTGTTGCTTCTCCACGCCAAAAGTAGATTCCAAGATTGAAGATTAGCGCTAGGGCAATCCAAACAGCGCTCCAGGTAATGGCCTCTTTGATCTTTACCTCGTGTGCCTTCCGATGAAAAACCCCGAGGTCGAGAGCAAGCATTGCGAGAACAAAAACGTTGAAAAGGATCCACGGCAAAAATTGGTTCAGCATTGCTTTCCCCTCGTATTCTCCCGTTTTTGAAATTTACTTTTGATCTTATTCAGAATTTTTCTTGCCCAAACCAATTCTGATGCAAGAATACCCAAGCCGAGCGGTATGACAAGGACTGCAGGACCCGGTAACACGATCATGGCTATACCCATCAGGAGGACTGTAAAACCAACGACTATGATGATCAGCCTTTTGGCCTGTTTTATTGTCTTTAGTATTATGGGATCCATGTTATAGCTATAATGCTCCTGTATTTATGTTTAATATTGAACAAGAGTGGTGGAATATGTTTCTAAGTTTACAGGGTGAACCTCTTTGCTCAAGGGGGAAGAAGATATGAACCAGATTAGATTTGATGGTTTGATTATTGATTAAACCCTTAGTTGATGTCAAGAATTTTCTCGTATAGTTACTATAGACGTCTTTCGCCACTGGCCAATTCTAAAAGACCGTTACGGTCCAGTATCTGGATACGACGAGGCCCATCCAGACAGATGAGTTTCTCTCTGGCCATTCTGGATAAGATTCGGGAAAGGGTTTCGGGGATGGTGCCTAAAAGGCTCGCCAATTGGCCTTTAGAGATATCTAAAATCAGGTCATCGGTTCCATCTTTGTGCTCGCTGAGATAGATAAGGTAGGCGCTAAGCCTCCCGGGTACTTCCTTTAGGGAGAGATCCTCGATCAGCATGGTGAATGTGCGCAGACGACGGGATAATACGGCCAGCATACTTAAGGACAGGGAAGGATTTTCTCTGATAATATCAATAAATGCATCTCTGGGAAAAAAGAAAATCCGGCTCTCTTCGATGGATTCTGCATGAGCTGGAAAATGTTCGCCGGCAAAGACCGGTACTTCGCCGAAGAGCTCTCCGGGACCAAAAAAATGAAGAATCTGTTCCTTACCCTCTGGGGAGACTTTGAATATTTTGACCCGTCCTGAAATAACAACGTAAAAGCCATTCCCTTCATCACCCTCCGAAAATATGATTTGACCCCGTCTGAATATCTGATCTACCACTATAGTTGTCAAGTCTTCGTGGTATTCTTTCGGAAGACCCTGAAACAGCGGAATAGCAGCTATATGATTGATCATGCGCATGGTTTTGTTTTTTATTGAATTTTTTTAAAAAAATATCTTCCCTTGACTGAAGTCAAAGTGTATCCTTCTAATAACGAGTATAGAGGTAACTACTCAGGTTCAAAGTTCCAAGGTTCACGGTTCAAGGTTAGAGCAACCAACCGTGAACTGTGAACCTGATAACCTGAATGGTTACGTATAAAGAATAACAAAAAAGGAAAAAAAGGGAAGAAAAAAAATCCCCTTTCTTGACTTAGGTCAAAGACGGGGATGATTCTACAGGTTATATTAGTCTCAACATAACGGGATAGGGTATGCTTAGTAAACAAAAGCTCAATCAACTAACAATCATTTAAAAGGAGGTAAGAGTATGTTTTGTTATCAGTGTGAACAAACGGCAAAAGGTGAAGGGTGTACAATTGTGGGGGTTTGCGGAAAGCAACCGGAAGTTGCCGCCCTTCAGGATCTTCTCATCCATGCCCTCAAGGGACTCTCCCTCTACGCCGTGGAAGGACGGAAGGTGGGGGTAAATGAACGGGAGGTAAATGTATTTACTTGTGAGGCACTATTTGCTACGTTGACTAACGTGAATTTTGATCCGGATCGTCTTGTCCGGTTGATCCATCGCTGTGCAGAGCTGAGTGAAAAACTGAAGGGGAAGATCAGGACAAAAGCCGGAAACGTCAATCTGCCGGATTGCCCGGTTACCTTCAGACCCAGGGCGACCGTGGAAGAGTTGGCCAAACAAGGGGAAACGGTGGGGTTGAAATCAGATATTTCCGTCGCCCCTGATATTCTCTCACTCCAGCACATATTGCTCTTTGGTATCAAGGGCATTGCTGCCTACGCAGACCATGCACAGATACTTGGACAGGAAGACGATAAAGTGTATGCCTTCATCCATGAGGGTCTCGCTGTTACACTGAAGAAAGACCTGAGTCTCGATGATTGGGTGGGTCTGGTATTGAAATGTGGAGAGATCAACCTTAGGGCTATGGAACTTCTTGATGCGGCCAATACAGGCACTTATGGTCACCCTGTTCCTGTTCAGGTTCCCTTGGGAGCCAAAAAGGGGAAGGCCATCCTGGTCTCAGGGCACGATTTAAAGGATATGGAAGCAATCCTCAAACAGACAGAAGGTAAGGGCATATACGTGTATACCCATGGCGAGATGCTTCCGGCCCATGGGTATCCAAATCTCAAGAAATATAGCCACTTCTACGGCCACTACGGCACTGCATGGCAGAATCAGGCCAGGGAATTTGCAGGCTTTCCAGGGGCTATCTTAATGACTACCAATTGTATCCAGAAACCCAGGGAACCGTACATAGATAATATTTTTACCAGCGGTC
>WOUX01000209.1:0-3916 GCA_009773075.1 bacterium
GAACGAGCACCTGATTATTATGGGGCATTGCAAAGATGTTCTTGAGCGTGAATTTGAGGTTTATAATGTGGTAGTTACGAGGCCGTCTCCACCACTTTTTTGTCTAGAAATTTCTATCTGTCATTGCGGGGCAAAGCCGAAGCAATCCCAAAGCAATCTGATTCATTTTTTACCTGTTCTTTCAATTTGACAATTAACATACTTTAGAGTATACTACTTATCAGTAGGTTAAAATTAAATAATTTTACATAAGTATTGGGGGATTCATAATGAAGTTTATAAATAGAAACACCGAATTAAAATCATTGAATGACAAGTGGGCGGAAAAGAAATCCCATTTTGTTATTATTTATGGCAAAAGGCGTGTTGGGAAAACAGAGCTGATTAAGCAGTTTATAAAGGATAAGCCCGCGGTTTACTTCTTAGCTGATAAGAGGACGGAATTGGAGCAATTAAGTGAACTTGGAAGGATTATGGGCCATTTTTTCAATGATTCGCTATTAGATGCTCGCGGATTTAATAGCTGGCTTGAAGTTTTCAGATATCTTAAAGAAAGAAGTAAGAATCGACTGATATTTGTAATAGATGAGTATCCCTATCTTGTCGAAACCAACAAAGCCATGAGTTCAATTTTCCAGAAAGGCTGGGATGAAATCTTGAAGGGGCTGAATATTTTTTTAATTTTATCCGGCTCCAGTATTTCAATGATGGAATCAGAGGTATTAATTCATAAATCCCCTTTATACGGTAGAAGGACAGGTCAGGTTTTGATAAAGCCGCTTTCTTTTAGGAAAAGCTGGGATTTCTTCCCGGACAAAGATTTTGATGAGTTCCTGAGTATTTATACGATTACTGGAGGGATGCCTGCCTACCTGCTGCAATGGGACTCAGCTTTATCTATAGAAGAAAATATCTCAAATAAAATTATTATCAAAGCAATTTCCTGGGGCAAAAGAAAATTTAGTGAGATTGCCAATGAAACCGGCCTGGAAAAGAACATCCTTACCAAGTACTTAACCACGCTGGAGAGGCTTCAGGTTATCGAGAAAGAAGTTCCGGTGACTGAAAAAAGTCCTCTGAAGTCAAGAAAGGGGCTTTATCTTATTTCGGATAATTTCTTTCGATTTTGGTTTCAGTATATATTTCCTTACAAAAGCGATTTAGAAATAGAGAGGTTTGATGAAGTTTTAAGAAAAATAAAGGAGAGTTTTAAAAATTTGGAAGCCATTGTCTATGAAAAGGTGTGCAAAGAGATTGTATGGGATTTTATGGATAAGATTTTCCGGTTTGAAAGAGTAGGCAAATGGTGGGAGAAAGAAAAAGAGATTGATCTAGTGGCCTTGAACTGGCAGACTAAAAATATACTCTTCGGAGAAGTAAAATGCTCTGCAAAAGAGATTGGCACGAATATTTTTGAAGCCCTCAAGCAAAAGGCTCAATATGTCCAATGGCAAAAAGACGGGAGAAAAGATTATTACCTGTTGTGCAGTAAAAATGGTTTTACAAAAGATATGTTAAATTTAGCAAGGAATAAAAATATATTTCTAATTCATAAGGATAAATTAGTCGAATGATGCCTTGGGGGAATAATCCTTCTACTAACTGTTTGCACGATTATAGGTGGTGGTTCGGAGACTCTCTATGCGATACCCTCAAAATAATTTTTAAAGTGAAAGGGACAGAGTCTCGGTGGAGCATTCTAAATGCGAGGCCCGCATAGTCCTCTTTCCTAAAGATAAACTTTCTAACTACTCTCTAATTAATAATAAATTAAATACATGCTTTTATCATGAGTCTTATATAGGCACTCGCGGTGCGCACTCTCTATTAATGACTAGCATGCAAATTACAAAAGGAAAAATAGTCAAAAAAGTGAAAGGGACAGAGTCTCCGCATAGCATTCGAAATGCGAGGCCGGCATAGTCCTCTTTCACAAAGGTTAAATTTATAGTTGTTTGATTAAATGATTTTTTAACATATTGAGATGAATCCGTTCATCATAAGGCTGCCTCTTTTTCCACATGGTATAGATTATTTTAACCCATTTATTAGCCAGAGCTCTTGTAGCCTGGTGATGGGTGTGTCCACGCTGTCTTTGGCTTCGATAATATTTTTTGGCCCATTGGCATTTAGTGATGCTAACGAAGGCAAATTGTTGCATGGCATCACGAAAATGTTTTTTACAGGCTCTTCGAAAGACTACATGCCTGTACTTACCAGATTGCTTCATAACTGGCGCAGTTCCTGCCTCACACTGGGCGTCGTTATAGCTTTTATAACGCTCACGGTTATCACCAAGCTCAGAGAGTATTCTAGCCGCTAGAATTATATTAGCTGCCGGCAGGCTAAGAAAAATTTTACCATCAGGATGGCGTTCAAGGATAGCGGCCATTTCCCTTTCATGTTCGGCAATCTGAGCATTGATAGCTTTTGTATTGGCTACCAGGGATAACATGTTTTTAGACTTAGCTCTTACAATAAAAGGTTCTACAGGGATTTGTGGGGCTTTTATCTTTTCAAAAAGAGGTTTACTTCTTTTTCTATAGCCATAGAAATGCTTAGCCAGAAATTTCTTTAATTGATCCAATGTTAGTTTTTGAGTTTCTTTATAGTTGGGAAATTCCTGAAGGAAATCCAGGCATATCGGTCCCTTCACATCAGCGAATAACTCAAGGCCTAAGGGATAATAACCCTTTAGACAAGCAGTGAGCTGGTTTGTTAGGCGTGTTCTTGAGACAGTCAGTGCTTTATGGTCTCTGCTTAAAATTTTTAGTTCTCTAAGTTCATTAGATTCCGGAAGGATGGCTCTAAAGCGATGCCGGTCCGTCCGTAAGATATCAGCCAATAACATTGCATCTATTTGATCAGTTTTGTTTCGAGAAGGATCGTATCTGTCACGGAACCGGTCTACAGATTTAGGATTAATGGCGTACACAGTAAAGCCATTATCTAGTAAAAAATTAACAAGTAATCCTTTATCAGTTTCCAGGGCAAAGAGGACTTTCTGTTTATCCATGGTAAGCTGGTATACGTGTTTTAAAATAGTTTCCATACCCTTCAGTGAATGGGTGATTCTAAAGGCATCTATTTTCTTAGCAGAGTCATTGGTGATATGAATATCATGATGAACATCAGCCCAATCAATACCGACATAATAGTAGCTCATATGCTTCTCCTTTCTAAAGTTTTGGAGATGGTTTAGTGCAAGTCTCAAGTTCCCTTATATTAAGGAACTCAGAGTTCCGCTCTCTATTAACTTTGGACTTGCAGCCCTCGAAGGAACCAACCATCTCAAGTATTCGAGATACCAATAGATTTAAATATTTGGTTCATTTTCATAGGATAAGAAGTTTCTCTCGGAGAATTATCTTCCTCTGGCAAGCTAAGGACCTGATACATCCCACGCCGACAAGCTATTAAATCTTTGAAAACTAAATCATCTCTGGCCTTTGTAAAAGATGTAAGGTCAAGCTTTAGTAGTCGGCAGATAGTATCCTGATGATAATAAGAAATTCCATTTCTATCGCCTACAGTAGTAAGAAAATAATAAAGGAGAATCTCTTCTTTAGAAAGTAAGCTTATGTAACCAGAGGTAATGAATCTATGATCTAGCCAACTAAAACTTTTTGGGATAGTCCTGATCCTATCTGGACGGATTGGTTTAGGTTTCATTAATCCGGAGATTCTGCTCATAGTGTAAGCTTACCATTCACTGCATTTTCTGTCCATCGAGTCCTCTTTTGCAATCAATCTATATCTACTTATGGCCTTCTAACCATTTGCAAGGAATAAGCTTAACAACGAACGAGTCCATTTTTGCAATCAATTTATTGCCCTGTGGGATAAGCTTAAATAGTTCTCCTTTTCGAGAGAAAAAGCCACTGCCTAACACGTCCATTTTTGCAATCAATTTGCC
>WOUX01000209.1:3951-4336 GCA_009773075.1 bacterium
TCCATCCTTGCGCTTCCTGGCATTACGCCTGAGCTGTAGAAGTCTATTCCGTTTTACATACTCTGGATGCTTAAACCTATAATCTCTGTAATAGCCTGGATGTTGTGCCGCCCATTCCTTCCAGCACATCCTTTGATTTTGTCTATAATCTGGATCTTTAGTCATCTTCTTCCTTTGCCACCTGGCACGTCTGGCCCTCTGACAGCTCCTATCACTACAATATCTCTGGTTCTTAACCCTGGGATTAGGGCTAAAATCTTTACCACAATGAATACAGATCATGGCCTTCCTCCTAACTCCACTTTATATTTATAAAGGTAAATATAATTGTAGCAGGAAAACCAATAGAATAATATATAGAGAGAATTAGATATAGAATTAGATA
>WOUX01000210.1 GCA_009773075.1 bacterium
TTTCCGATATTCCTCCTTTATCATAAAATTAATTCAAATATTATCCCTTAGCCTTTTTATCTCTTCAACCAGTGAAACAGAAAGCTTCTTGCTGCCTTTATAAACCCCTATATCTCCCTCTGGTTTATTGTTGCCGTGGTAGTCCGAGCCTCCGGTAATCAAAATCCTGTGTTTCTCTGCCAAGTACCTATAATAGGCAATTTGTTCATCTGTATGATCAGGGTAATATACCTCTATCCCCTTCAGTCCCCATCCAATAAGCTGCATGACAAATTCTTCAAGCCCCCCTGGGTCTAAACCAGCCAGAGTAAAAGGATGAGCCAGTACAGGGATGCCTTTAGACTTTAAGATAAGCCCAATGGCCTCTTCAGGCTTAAAACGGAACTTATCAACATAGGCAGGCCCCCCTTTTTTTAGAAACCTCTCAAATGCCTCCTGAGACGTCTTGGTATATCCCCCTCTCACAATAGTCTGAGCAAAATGAGGCCTTCCTATCTGCCCTCCTCCTGCCACCTGGAAAACATCACTGTATTCTATCGTCATCCCCAGCCCTTTTAACCTGTCGAGTATCTTTGAGTTTCTCTCCGCTCTCATTCTCTGCAAGAACTCTAGGTTCTCTTTCAAGAAACCGTTGTCTATATCGATGAAGTGGCCTAGCAGATGCATAGTACCATAGGGGCATTCCACGCTTATCTCCACACCAGGAATAACTTCAAGCCCTATTCTGGCACCCTCTTTTAAAGCTTCCATGTTCCCTTCTATGGTGTCATGATCAGTTATGGCAATGGCATTTAATCCCTTTTCCTTAGCGTATCTTACCAGTTCGGAAGGGGTCAGGGTACCATCGGATGCAGTTGTATGTACATGTAAATCTATATAACCCACCTGCTTACTCCCATATATTTATTCTTATTCAAACCACTAACCGTCAACCTTTGATTACCCCCATTGGCCTTAGCTTTGCTACTTTTTTACTGATACCAGCATTATGAACCACCTCTACTACATCGGTAACGTCCTTATATGCATCAGATATCTCTTCCACAATAGTAGCTCTGCCTGCTGAACGCACTGTTATTCCCTGATCCTTCAGTTCTCTGACAATAGCCCTGCCTTTGGCTGCCTTCATTGCTTGATGTCTGCTCATCACCCTGCCTGCCCCATGGCATGTACTGCCAAAGGTCTCCTCTAATGCCTTTTCAGTCCCAACCAGAACATAAGAATACCTCCCCATATCACCTGGAATCAATACGGGCTGACCTGTTTCCCGATAACATTCCGGTATTTCGGGATGATTTGGAGGGAATGCCCGGGTAGCCCCTTTCCTGTGAACACAGAGCTTCTTTCTTTTACCACCAATCCGGTGTTCTTCAATCTTGGCTATGTTATGGCACACATCGTATATCAGATCAAGCCTCAGATCTTTTGGACTCATCCTCAATACCTGCTCCATGGTCTCCCTAACCCAGTGGGTTATCATCTGACGGTTGGCAAAGGCATAATTGGCTGCACAGGCCATAGCACCCAGATACTGTCTCCCCTCTTCAGAGTCCACAGGGGCGCAACAAAGCTGCCTGTCAGGAAGTTCAATACCGTATTTATTAGATGCCTGCAACATGATCTTTATATAATCGTCGCATACCTGGTGTCCCAACCCTCTTGATCCGGTATGGACTATAACTGTCACCTGTTCCTCTTCGAGCCCTAAAGCACTGGCTAATTTGTAGTCATATATCTCCGATACAAAACCTATCTCAACGAAGTGGTTTCCAGAGCCCAGGGTTCCCAATTGACTCATACCCCGTTCCATAGCTCTCTCGGAAACAAAGTCCGGGTCTGCATTGGGTATGCATCCTCTCTCCTCTATATGCTCCAGGTCGTCTACACTGCCATACCCCTGTTCCACAGCCCACTTAGCCCCCTTTAAAAACACCTTTCTCTCTTTTTCCCTATTCAACTTCATATCCTTACGGCGGGACCCTACTCCAGAAGGGATGTTGGCAAAAAGGGCATCTACAAGAATATCTATCTTGCCCTTAATGTCGCTGCGGCGAAGCCCTGAGCGCATCAGCCTTACCCCACAGTTGATATCGTATCCCACTCCCCCAGGGGAAACTATACCTTTATGTAAATCAAAGGCAGCCACGCCTCCAATGGGGAATCCATAACCCCAGTGGATATCTGGCATGGCCAGAGAATAACCTACTATTCCAGGAAGCCATGCTACATTGGCCACCTGTAGAAGACTCTGGTCATTCCTTATGTCTCTCAACATCTTCTCATTGGTATAGACTACCCCATCGGTTTTCATCTTACCAGTCCTGGGTATCCTCCAACGATAATCATCTATCCTTTGAATCTCTATAGAGATTTCTTCTTTCATAGTTATAACCTCTCTTTTGGAGGTACGGTGTCAAAACTTAAAGATCAAATATCACCCTGGCTATCCATCTACCCTCTTCTTGCCTTACCTGTGGGAAAAAAGGGGACAACCGTCCCCTTTTCCGCTCAGTTATTTTCGATGACCGGACGCACTCCGCTTTGCCGGAATGATCTCGATCAACGACCGAAGAGCCTTATTGACTGCCTCCGAGGTTGGGAAGTACTTTCTTACCTGCGGCTCCAGCATAACCGCCCCATCTTCGAGCTTGAAGTACTGAACCGAGGTGGTACCGTCTTCTTTGTGGATTTCAACCTTGTGGCCCTCACGATACGCCTTGCAGTATTTCCCTCGCACTGCTCCTTTCATGGTAGAGAAGTCGTATTCCGGTCTCATGTCTTCTATCGTTGATGGCCCTCTAAACTCAGCCTTCTTCATAATATCTCCTTTCACGTGCCTTTGCTTTACGACAGCTAATGATACGTATTTTACCCCGTCTCTCGGTATGAATCAAAACAAGAACTCGATTTTTTGCAGACAGGCCGATGTTTATATAACGCTCTTCACTTTCGGAGCTCTCAACGTCGGGAAAAGTAAGCAGGAATGGATCATTAAAAATCGTTTTGCCTTCATCAAAGTTCACCTTGTGTTTCTTGAGGTTTTCTCTTGCTTTGGCTTCATCCCATTCAAATGTCAGTTTCATCCTATCCTTCCGAAACTTTCGTTGCTATCATTTCGATGCATAACAATTATTATA
>WOUX01000211.1 GCA_009773075.1 bacterium
CTTTTCTCGCCGTCCCGAGATTGAACAGCCTCTTGGCATTATTATAGAATATCTTGCCCTCTATCTCCTTGCCCAACCCCAATTTTTTGATATAGTTTATTTCGGTCTGAAGATCATAAGGGGTGTTTGGGGTATCGCTGCCGTATAGGATTCTATCCTGGAACTCAACGAGGCGTTCGGGGTTTATATCGTGAGGGAAAAACCCGGTAAGCATCATGGTAGTGTCAGTCCATATATTTTTATATTCTCTCATGAGGTCAAAGAATTCCTCAAATTCCTCTGCACCCAAATGTGGAAAGATGCATCGTAGATCAGGATACCGCTTCGCTACTTTCTTAAATCGGTTGACTCCGCATATCTCACTGAAGTCATAGGGCGGTAAGATAGGTCCTGTTCCTGCATGGATATTTAATATCTTGTCGTATTCGATCACCTTTTCATAAATGGGGAACATCCTCTCGTCGTCAGGGGGGATTTTGTTTACGTGGCACTGTATCTTCAAGCCGTAAAGATTATAATTCGCAAATGCTGTATCAAGGAGGGGTGACAACTTGTCGTCATCAGGATGGGCTGTTGCGAATCCTATTAGCTGCGGATACTTCTGGGTAAGGTTGTAACTCCACTCATTAAGAGATGAAGAAATATCTGCTTTGTGCGAATAGTTGTAAAGCACTAACCTCTCTGCGCCTAAATTTGTGAGGAGCCCTATTACTTCGTCTGCGGAAACTTTATATTTAATAGGCCATGCAAACTCGTCAAACCATTTCCAGATGGAATGAAAGAGTGGTTCAGGGAAAAGATGTACATGGGAATCGATAAATCTGAATTTTGACATGTCCTACACCTCCGCAGTTTTAAACATACATATCGTATGTCCTGTTTTCGACCATTCTTATAGCGTGAACCTCTTCTCTTCCTATCAACTTGAGGAACCTTTTAATTTGGGTCAATATAAAAGCGGTTTTCTTTCCTTTTACCATCTCCATTAGTTTATCGGTAATGGTTGTCTTATTGTCCATGTTTTTGATTCGTTGCGCTACTTCATCTTACGGATGCGTACCTCTATCTCTTTGACATCCTTTAGCAAATCCACTATTTTTGATGCATCAGTTTCACCGTAGTGATACGGGTAGAGGACTTTCTGCTTAATAGCCTTTGCCGCATCGGTTACCATCTCTGGTGTCATAGTGTAGGGCAGATTCATCGGTAAGAATGCTATATGGATATTCTTCAGGGTTTTTATTTCTGGGATGTTTTCCGTATCGCCTGCCACATACACCCTCTTGTCGCCAAATGTGATCACGTATCCATTTCCTACCCCCTTTGGATGGAAGGGATGCCCATCACTGCGCATGTGAACGATATTGTAAGCAGGTACAGCCTCTATTTTCAATCCCAGAACGGTTTTAGCATCCCCGTTATGCATGACAATGCCACCTTTCATGCGATCTGCACAAGCCTCTGTTAATACCAACATGGTATTCTTGGTTTGCAGAATCTCTATGGCCTTCGGATCAAAGTGGTCAGGATGCTCGTGGGTTAACAGAATAATATCCGCTTTTGGCAGCTTTGTATAATCAGCCAGCCTGCTCCACGGATCAGCATGGATCACCTTCCCGCCAAAGGTAAACATGAGCGTACCATGACCGATGAAGGTTATCTTCAAATTGCCAGCGGCTGTTTTGATGGTATCGGTTTCAAATTCTTGAGCAGCCGCTGTAAGGGTAAAAAATGCGACTACAAAAGTGCCCAGTAAAAGTAATATTTTCATAAGCCGCCTCCCTTTTGTGCCTGACGTATTGTCAAGGTTTAATAACTGTGTTTAGTTTAAAGATAAAGAATCTAAGTGTGTTGGATAAAAACCTCTCACCATGAACAGTCGATGTTAGATCTTTCCATGTTATTCCCAGTATCCTCTCAATATCTTTTTCAAGCCATTCTCTAACTCTCTTGGGAAATTTTTCAAAACTCGTTGCATCGTCCAGGTTGCAGAGCTCGGTAATTTTTTTTTCAATCTCTTCCTTTGACCTTTCGTCAAGTTTCTCGATTCTTTCTTTAACTTGATACGGCAGATTACTGATTTCTTTCTTCTGTTCCAATGACAGGTTATTAATCTTGTCAAAGTCTCCCTCTGTTTGTTTTTGTTCTTTTCTCATCTCTGTGCCTCCTTTTACTCCAATTTGCCTGCAGGGTGTTGGGACAATACTGTTGACTTAAGTCGACAAACTATTTTCCCCCTTCCTTTTTTGCTTTTTTGAAAATGAGAAAGGTGTCTTAGCTAGTAAGTTTATTACCCATGTTGTAACAGGTTAGCTCTGTCCGACCGCATAGCTATCCCATTCTTTTGTCGATATCATTCAAGTGTGCCTCTTTTACCAATCTCGGATGAAACACGCTTTAAAAATGTTTCTTCGGTATTGCCTGGATACTGCTCCTGTAATTTTTTCCATTCCTCAGGTTGTGTGTCTTTAACAAAATTCAAAAGGATTTCTGAATCTAAGAATAATTCTTGATCGTAATCATCAGGAAGGCGTTCAACATAGCCGTTGTTAACCAATGTCTTGGTGACATGAGATACTTCAAAATTGTTTTCAGTAAGTTTTGCTCTTTTCATTTGCTGATTTTATACTACTGCTACACGTTCAGGCAGTGCAAATTCTATCTTTTTACCCATCAGTTCGGATGCATCTATTATCTCTATTCCAATTAATTTCCCGTCTTTATCAAAATCAGCATGAACTCCAGGTTTTATCGTTGCTGTTTCCGCTGATTTTTTTTCTGTGTCCGCAAAATATATATAGAGAAGGTCTCTTTCAGCGTCGTATTCAATCTTCATTTTAGTGCCCTCCTTTTTTAAAGCTTTTACCATATCTTGCTTTGGTAGTTAACAAAATTATCTTTTCCTCTTTCATTTTATAATAAGCAGTAACCTCTTTCTCCTTATAGTATTTGCCCTCCCAGTAGTTATTATATGGGAATACGAATGTTTTTCCAATAGTTCCTTCCTTTACATCCTCAACGCTCCAGCCTTTATTAATGGTAATTTCAATTTCTTCTTTGCTGATACCCCTCTGAAGCATTCTGACGTTTAAATGGTGATGTATATCGGAGTCTTTAATTTTCATCAACCCTCAC
>WOUX01000212.1 GCA_009773075.1 bacterium
AAAAGGGCCGGAGGTCTAAGGCACAGCTTGAGCATTGATACATCCTTCCAATCCGCCGGATTAAAGAGAGGGGAAAAGGTAACAGTCCAGAGAATATCAAGAAATATGGGAAGGGTATTAATCGAAAGAATGGAACCCCAGAAGCTCATAATCTTTTCCATCCCCCTGGATATAAATACTGCAACCCGGCAAGAACTTATAGCAGTACCTGAGATAGGCCCAAAGACCGCCCTGAATATTATTGAGTATCGGGATAAAAATAACGGGTTTTCTGCAGTAGAGGAACTCAAGGACGTAAAAGGGATCGGTAAGGTCAAGTATGAGAAGATAAAGGGGTATCTTAGTACAGGGTGAAATAACTTCTAAGAATAGGAGAGTTGAAACATGGGTGTGGAATTATTGGTACACAGGGGAATCAAATTGAGCGTTCAGAAGTACCCTGAAAAGGTGGCCGTTATTTACAAAGATAAAAGGATAACATACAGAGAACTTGATTCCAGGGCAAACAGGATAGCCAACGGTATAACCGCGATGGGTCTGAAGAAAGGGGATAAGGTTGGAATACTGCTCTACAACTGCAGTGAGTTTGTGGAGATATACTATGGTATGGCTAAGGCAGGCATAATCTCGGTTCCAATAAACTTCCGTCTTGCAGTACCTGAAATAGACTACATCGTCAGAAATTCAGATTCAAAGGCATTAATAATGGGTGAAGACTTTATAGACAAGGTCGATACCATACGCCCCAATCTTGAAATGATTGAGGAAAGGAACTATGTTGTTCTGGGAGATCGCATTCCCGATTATGCTGTCAGGTATGAGGACTTTTTAGGGAAAGCCTCCGACATAGAGCCTGATGTTGAGATCAAAGAAACAGATCCCTATTTCATAGGTTATACCTCCGGGACTACAGGATTTCCCAAGGGGGCAGTTATGCCCCACCGGTCTATTTACAACATAGTAATATCACATCTTATAGGAAGGGGGGTTTCACCCGACGATAAATATCTGCTTATAATGCCCCTTTTCCATTCAAACTCTGTATGGCACTCCAACCTTCTTCTATTCATAGGAGGTGCGGTTTGCATATACCCATCGGGCGGATTTAGCCCAAGGGAGATATTAGAGATAATTCAGGAAGAGAGGATCACCTGCACCAATATGGTTCCCACCATGTCAAACCTCATGCTCAGCCTTCCGGATAAGGACAAGTACGATGTATCATCCATGCGATGGTTAGTTTCGTCATCTGCCCCTCTTCTTACAAAAACAAAAGAAGACCTGTTTGGCTTCTTTAAACACAGTAAACTTTACGAGGGCTACGGTTCCACAGAGACAGGAGCAGTTACGAGCCTGTCTCCAGAGGATCAATTGCGGAAGATCAGGAGTATTGGTAAGCCTTATTTCGGTCAAGAGGTAAAACTTCTTGATGAAAATGGTAACGACGTACCCATAGGGGAAGTAGGTGAGCTCTATTCCAGGGGGACTACACAGATGAAAGAGTACTACAAAGACCCGGAAAAGACCAGAAATGCCTTTAGGGGTGAGTGGCTTTCAGCAGGGGATATGGCCAGCATGGATGAGGAGGGATACCTTTATCTGGTGGACAGAAAGCAGGATATGATAATAAGCGGGGGAGAGAATGTCTATCCTACAGAGGTAGAGGAAGTGCTGTCAAAGCATCCGAAGGTCCATGAGATTGCTGTAATAGGGGTTCCAGATGACAAATGGGGGGAAGCGCTGAAGGCCGTGGTTGTTTTGAAACCGGGTGAAGAAGCGACTCAGGAGGAGATAATCAAATTCTGTGAAGGGAAACTTGCAGGTTACAAGAAACCAAAATCCGTAGACTTTATACCGGCATCAGATATGCCTAAAACCCCTACAGGAAAAATCTTGAGGAGACCGCTGAAGGAGATTTACTGGAAGGGTAAAGATATAAAGATATAACTATAACTAATAGAGGAGGGATTTAGTAAAGATGAATATGCAATTAGATACCGTTATTTACGAAGCAAAGGACATGGTGGCAAGGATCACTATAAATAGGCCGGAAGCGAGAAATAGTTTAAATATGCAGCTTATGAAGGACCTATGTACCGCATTAGAGGAGGCGGAGAAAGACCCAGGGGTGGGGGTAGTAGTGATTACGGGTGGTGGTGATAAGTTTTTCTGTCCCGGTCTCGATCTGAATTGGGCAAAGGGCCTATTCAACAACACTCATGAGGTCTGGGTAATGAACAACCAATACGCTCGAATAATTTACAACATAAGGTATATCGGGAAGCCCGTTATTGCCAGCATAAACGGGATAGCGGCTGGTGGAGGTTGCGAAATTCTCATTGCCAGTGACCTGGTTATTGCTGCCGATCATGCCAAGTTTCAACAGGGCGAAGGAGGCGTGGGGGCGGTAGCCAGCTATGCGACCCAGTCTCTTACTCCTATTATGGGAGATAGAAGGGCACGATGGTTTCTGTTTACCGATGAGGTTATAGATGCCAAGACAGCCCTGGAATACGGATTGGTAAATAAAGTAGTTCCATATAAAGATTTGGACAAAGAAGTAGACAAGGTATGCAAAACCCTCCTGAAGAAAGCACCATGGTCTTTAAGGTTTACCAAAGACCAGATTAACGTCTGGTTTGATATGGTCTATCATACTCTACGGCAGGGAAATGATTTCTGGAGTCTACAGTCAACAACTCCGGAACCCCTTGAGGGTATTAATGCCTTTTTAGAAAAGAGGGTCCCTGAGCATATGAAGCTCCGGGAAAAAACCGCCAGTGGTAAATCCCACACCTTTCTTTGGGGACCCCCAACAGATGGTTGCCTGAGGAATTCACCTTTTGTGGTAAATGTGGGGCCGAGTTATAGTAAAACTTAGAAGTTCACCGTTGTCCGTTGTTTGTAGGTTGACGGATAACAGTGAACGGTAAACGCTTAACAGTACTTGCTATCCCCCAATATCCGACATATTACGAGAGCATTTCTTAGGGTTTTTTTCTCCCAGGTGATGTTTCTCGGGCTTATTAGAGATGGCTAAATCAATAAGCCTTTCTAATCCAGAGTTATCATAGCTCTCTCTAAGAGAGGGCTTCAAATCTACTTCTTCGTTCGAAAAAAGACATGTCCTAAGCTTACCATTGGCTGTTAACCTCAATCTGTTACAGGAAGAGCAAAAATGGGCACTCATGGGGCTGATAAAACCAATCTCTCCCATTGCTCCTTTAAATCTAAACATTCGAGCAGCCGCCCTTTCCCCTTTTTTATGAATGGGATGGAGCTTTCTAAAACTCTCTATCTTGTCTTTTGCTTCCTGGGACGATATGTATCTCTCCTCACTCCACTTGCTATTGGAACCAATAGGCATTAATTCAATAAACCTTATGTGATAAGGATTATTGATTGAAAGCCTGGCAAAGTCGATCACCTCATCATCATTGAAACCGTGGATAATAACAGTGTTTATCTTTATAGGCGAGAATCCCACCCTAAGCGCTTCCTCTATTCCCTCACAAACCTTTTCAAGATTTCCTCCTCCAGTAATTTTTTGAAATTTCACATGATTAAGAGAATCCATACTAACATTTACTCGATGAAGCCCAGCCTGAAATAGATCACTGGCAAAACCTCTCAGTAATATCCCATTGGTAGTTAAACTAAGATCCTTAACTCCATGGATTCTTGAGAGGGAACGTACAAAGTCTATAACCCCTTTTCTTACCAGGGGTTCTCCCCCTGTAATCCTGATCTTCGTAATACCATTTTTAACAGCTACTTCAACAATACGGAGGATTTCCTCGTAACTGAGAATGTCTTTCTGATTGACTTTAGGGATCCCGTCAATGGGCATGCAATAAACACATCTAAGATTGCAGCGATCGGTAATCGACACCCGTAAATAATTGATTTTCCTGTTAAATGAATCAACCAAATCTTTCATTCTATTCTCATAGGGAAAAAGGACGGTTTATTTTTTAACTACATATGATACTCTGAAAGAGTTGTCAAGCTTTTGATATGGTTGCATCATTAAAGGAAATTCTATGCCAAAATCAAATTCCCCTTGAAAATCTTCTGTATTTGTGGTATCTGAAGTCGTGTAGACTTGTTAAGTTGCCGGAGGATTCTTAGATGGAAGACAGATACAACCCCCACCAGACAGAGGAAAAGTGGCAGAGATACTGGGGGGAGAAAGAGTTATTTAAGGTAGTTGAAGACCCTGCAAAGAAGAAATACTATATCCTTGAGATGTTTCCTTACCCCTCGGGGAAGATACATATGGGCCACGTTAGAAACTATTCTATAGGCGATGTAGTTGCCCGCTACAAAATGATGCAGGGCTATAATGTGCTTCATCCAATGGGCTGGGATGCATTCGGACTGCCTGCTGAGAATGCTGCCATTGGACACAAGGTGCATCCGGCAAAATGGACATATGACAATATCGACTATATGAAAAGACAGCTAAAAAGGATGGGTTTCAGCTACGATTGGGACAGGGAGATTGCCTCCTGCCATCCTGGCTACTATAAGTGGAATCAGTGGTTCTTTCTCAAGATGTACGAGAGGGGATTGGTTTACAGGAAAAAGTCTTTTGTGAATTGGTGTGAATCATGTAAAACCGTTTTGGCCAATGAACAGGTTGAAGACGGCCTTTGCTGGCGTTGCAGTACAGAGGTTAGGCAAAAGGAATTGGAACAATGGTTTCTGAAGATTACCCAGTACGCAGAGGAACTGCTGAAGGGATGCGATGAACTCTCTGGCAGGTGGCCTGAAAAGGTTCTGACTATGCAGAGAAACTGGATTGGCAAGAGCTATGGGGCTGAGGTGGATTTTCCGGTGGCAGATTCGGATAAGACAATCAGGGTATTTACTACAAGGCAGGATACCCTTTATGGTGCAACTTTTATGAGCCTTGCCCCTGAACATCCTTTTTCTAAAGAGTTGTCAGCCGGTACCGGTCAAGAAAAAGATGTTTTAGCCTTCATCTCTCAGGTATCCAGGGAAGACAAGACGGAGCGTTCGGCCGAAGACGTAGAGAAGAAGGGGGTCTTTACCGGCAGGTATGCTATTAACCCCTTCACAAATAATAAGATTCCTATATGGGTAGCCAACTTTGTATTGATGGAGTACGGTACCGGCGCCGTTATGGCAGTACCTGCCCATGATCAGAGGGATCTTGACTTTGCCAGAAAATACAATATCCCTGTAAAGGTAGTAATCCATCCTTACGACGGTACCCTGGATGAAGATACCATGACCGAAGCCTATGTAGAAGAGGGGTATCTGGTAAATTCAGGTCAATTCAACGGAACGAATAGTATAGAGGCATTGGATAAGATAGCAGAATACCTGGAAAAAAAAGGAATAGGGAAAAGGACTGTGAATTATCGTATCAGGGACTGGGGAGTGTCCAGGCAGAGATATTGGGGAACACCGATCCCAATGATTTACTGTGATGGATGCGGCATTGTTCCTGTGCCGTATGAAGATCTTCCTGTCATATTGCCTGTTGATATAGAATTCAGAGGAGATGGCAGATCTCCTCTGCCCGAGACAGAGTCTTTCCTTTTTACCGATTGTCCCAGGTGCAATAGCAGGGCCAGAAGGGAGACGGATACCCTGGATACCTTTGTCTGCTCCTCGTGGTATTTCGATAGATATACCTGCCCAAGATACGATAAAGGCCCTCTAGACAAAGAGGCTGTGAATTATTGGATGCCCGTTGATCAGTACATTGGTGGAATTGAGCATGCCATCCTCCACCTCTTATACTCCCGTTTCTTCACTATGGTACTTCGGGACATAGGTCTTCTGGAGATGAGAGAGCCATACAACAGCCTTCTGACGCAGGGTATGGTTATAAAGGATGGGGCAAAGATGGCCAAATCCAAGGGCAATGTGGTCGACCCCAACGACATAATAGACAAGTATGGTGCATACATCCCCTCCTGAGAGAGACCTTGATTGGAGCGACCAGGGAGTAGAGGGGGCATTTAGATTTATCAACAGGGTCTGGCGAATGGTGACGGGGAATCTTGAAAAGATCAAGGATATTCCCCCTTATGCCGGTGGGGAACCCGTCCCTGATGATAATTTGAGGAACCTGCGACGGAAAACCCATCAGACAATAAAGAAGGTAAGAGAAGACATTGAAGACAGGTTTCACTTCAACACAGCGATCAGCGCTATTATGGAACTGGTCAATACCATCTACCAGCTCGACATTGAAAACAAAAAAGAACATCTTGTTCTCTCTGTACTGAGAGAGGCAATAGAGACGGTTATTATACTCCTTTCCCCAGTAGCACCGCACATTTGTGAAGAATTGTGGGAGAGGCTGGGGGGGATAGAAAGCATAATAAAATGTCCCCTGCCATCTTACAGTGAAGAGATTATCAGAGAGGATGAAATACTAATAGTTGCCCAGATAAACGGTAAGTTAAGAAGCAGGATCAGTGTAAGTGCCTCCTCTTCGGAAGATGAGATCAAGAAAGCGGCACTTAATGCCCCCAGGGTAAAAGAACTCTTGAGGGATAGTGAGATGAAAAGGATTATCTATATTCCAGGTAAATTGGTAAATATAGTAACGAAGTAATCCCAAACTTGATGGGCTCGTGGAAAGTCAAAAAGTCAAAATTGGGATGGCAAAGTAAAAAACTCCGGATGCAGTGCAACGCCGCAGATGGACTTTTTACAAAGCCATCAAACTTCAATGGAGGTTAAGACTATGAAGGCAAGATTTTTAAACATCCTGCTTCTTTTATTGATCTTTACCATCTCTGGTTGTGTATCTTTAGAGGAAAGTACAAGGTAGGCGATTATATGGAAGGACACCAGCCAAAGACAGTAGCTGTCCTGCCATTTGTAAATAAGACCGGAAGCCAGGAGGCATTTGAGATAGTAAGAAAGAGCTTTTCCAACCACTTCAGCTCTCTGCCTTATGTTAACCCAAAGTTATATAAGGTTGATGAGCTATTAAAGAAGGCAGGCCTTGATACCCCAGAGAAGGTAGCCCAGACTGACAGCAAAAAGCTTGGGGAGATATTAAACACCGATGCTGTCATCTATGGAGAAATAACCCACTATGACAGGACATTTGCCGGAATTTATTCCCAGGTAGCCGTAGGAGCTCGTGTGCGAATGGTCGACGTAAAGACGAGCAATCTCCTCTGGGAAGCCGAGAATGTCGTCAGAAAACACCAGGGTGGTATATCTGTCACCCCTGTAGGACTTATATTAACAGCTGTTGCCGCTGCTATGAATGTTCGGCAAATCGAACTGCTTCGGACGGGAGATGACCTGTTCAGGGACATGGTAAAGACTCTCCCTGTACCGACCATAGCAGAGTCATTAAGACCCCCTATAATAACTATATTAGTCCAGGATACAGCAGGTCTTCCTAAAAAAGTTGGAGATACTATAAAGGTTGCCATGGAAGGAGACACCAAGAAACAGGCTTCATTTGACATAGGGGATTTCAGAAAGGGGATACCCATGAGGGAGGTAGAGCCGGGAAGCTATGTGGGAACCTACCAGGTAATACCTAAGGATAATGTCACTGATGCTATAATAACCGGTTACTTATCCGATGACGCAGGAAATAAGGGCAATTGGATAGATGTATTAGGTACGGTAACCATTGATACAGAACCCCCGGCAATACCAAAGGGGCTTTCATCCTTTGGAAGGGATGGGTTGGTTAGCCTGAAATGGGACAAGAATACTGAAAACGACCTTGCCAGGTATAAGGTATACAGGAGCACATCCCCGTTAAGTGGCTATACAGAAGTCGCACCCACTGAATTTACAGACTTTCAGGACAAGGGTCTTCAAAATCTCACGACTTACTACTATAAACTCACTGCCTTAGATAAGACCGGTAATGAAAGCAAGATGTCAGACTATATAACAGGAGTACCAGTCAATCCAGGCCCTACGCCGGTTATGGGAAACATTTCACAGGATACAACATGGTATGCCGGTGCAAGTCCTTACATAATCGTGGGTGAAATCACGGTTATGGATAAGGCAACCTTAACCATTGAACCTGGGACCATTGTAAAATCCAAGGGGGCAGGCATCCATATCTATGGAAGGCTCAGTGCCAAGGGTAAACAAAACGGTATGATTACCTTTGAGGGGATGGACAACAATCGTTGGGACGGAATTGTCTTTCAGAAGACCAAGGAAAAAGAGAGTGCTGTTGAATATACACAGATCAGGGGGGCAGTTACAGGGATAACCCTCTTCTCTTCTTCACCGAAAATATCCAGTAATGACATCTCTAAA
>WOUX01000213.1 GCA_009773075.1 bacterium
TAGTAATTAGAAGTTGCATACTTTTTGACTCTTAGGTAAGAGCTTTGAAAAAGCACCCCTTTTCGCTTCAATATAGATTTTTTTGCCTTAAGTAATTTTACAGATTTGTTACATTTAAGGAGAGGTTTATTATGGAATATAAGAACATAATAGTTTCAAAAGAGGAGGGCGGAATAGCAGTTATAACCCTGAATAGGCCTGATGCGTTGAATGCCCTCAATGCCGAAGTGGGTAACGACCTGAGAAAAGCAACAGAAATCTTAAGGGAAGATAATGAAGTGAGGGTTATTATTGTAACAGGTCAGGGAAGGGCATTTGCCGCTGGTGCAGACATAAAAGAGCTTAAAGATGCCAACTCCTGTGAAGCCAGAGAATGGGCCAGGGCATTGTTCGATTCATTTGAGGCCCTTGGGAGGATGCCCAAACCGGTGATAGCTGCAGTGAATGGCATTGCCTTTGGAGGGGGGTGTGAACTGGCTTTGGCCTGCGACTTTATAGTTGCATCAGAAAAGGCACAGTTTGGTGTCAGGGGGAATGTATCGTTTGGCTCGAGCCGTTGGGATGAGAATGGCAAAGGAGATGGTCTTTGTTGGAGACCCTATTGATGCAAAGACCGCCCAAAGTATTGGATTGGTAAACAGAGTCTTCCCTGCAGATAAGTTTTTGGATGAGGTTAAGTCCTTGGCCCGTAATATTGCATCAAAGAGTGGGATTACTTTAAAGCTGGCTAAACAAGCCCTTAATGAAGCTCAGGATTCTCCTGATCCGGATGGGGTATACAGAGACATCGATGCAATGGGAGTTGCCTTTTCAACCGCTGATCAGAAAGAAGGGATGACAGCATTCGTTGAAAAGAGGGCTCCCAAGTTTGTGGGAAGGTGAGAGATTAATAGAAGCGCAATTAAAAAGAGGAGGTAAAACTCAAGTGGCTGATCAATCTAAAGGAACACCAGTAGTAGTACCGATGGTAGGGAAGATAATAGCAGTAGATGTAAAGGTTGGAGATAAGGTAGAAGAGAACAGCCAGATGGCCCTATTGGAGGCAATGAAGATGGAGATTCCAGTGGTTGCTCCTGTGTCTGGCACAATAAAAGAATTAAATGTATCAGTGGGGCAGACGGTTCAAGCAGATACGGTTCTTGCTGTGATAGAATAAGTTTAGGATGACCTCCTGGGAGGACTTGTAGTGGAAGAGGATATAGAAAAGATACAAGAAGAAACAAAAAGGTGGGACAAAGACTGTCTGGGAAAGCATACCTTCAGGAAGCGTGAAACGGATTGGGGTTTAGAGATTAAGCCCCTTTATACGGTGGATGACACCAAAGATATCAATTATCTAAAAGAGATAGGCTTTCCGGGTGAATATCCTTTTACCAGGGCCCCACATCCATCGATGTACCTTGGAAAGCTGTGGACAATGAGACAGTACTCCGGGTATGGAACAGCAGACGAAACCAATAAACGATATAAGTATCTTCTTGAACAGGGACAGACAGGACTGAGTGTGGCATTCGATCTGCCTACCCAGATTGGCTATGATTCGGATCATCCTCTTTCCCAGGGTGAGGTAGGAAAGGTAGGGGTAGCAGTTGATTCTCTTGCTGATATGGAAACTATTTTCAACGGACTCCCTTTGGATAAATTGAGTACGTCTATGACTATTAATGCCCCAGCCGCCATACTCCTGGCAATGTATTTAGCAGTTGCAGAGAAACAAGGGATAGGCCCTGAGAAGCTGAATGGCACGATTCAAAACGATATATTAAAGGAGTATACGGTCAGAGGAACATATATTTTTCCGGTGGGTCCGTCCCTAAGGTTGATTACCGATATATTTGAGTACTGCTCAAAATATGTACCTAAATGGAATACTATAAATATAGCAGGCTATCATATGAGGGAGGCCGGCGCCACGGCAGTACAGGAGATAGCCTTCACCTTTGCAGATGCTATTGAGTATGTAAATGCTGGGATAAAGGCCGGGTTGAGGGTAGATGACTTCGCTCCAAGAATCTCCTGGATATTTAATACCCATAATAACTTCTTTGAGGAGATAGCCAAATATAGGGCTGCCAGAAGGTTATGGGCAAAGATTATGAAGGAAAGATTTGGGGCTTCTGACCCCAGATCATGGATGTTTCGGTTTCATACCCAGACCGCTGGCAGTGCACTAACTGCCCAACAACCCCTCAACAACGTTGTAAGGGTAGCGTTTCAGACATTGGCAGCCATATTGGGAGGCGCTCAATCCTTAGCTTCATGCTCCTTTGATGAAGCCTTAGCACTACCAACAGAGGAATCAGTACGCCTTTCCTTGAGAACCCAGCAGATAATAGCCCATGAGATCGGGGTTACCGACACAGTGGATCCAATGGGCGGTTCTTTCTATATAGAGAGTCTGACAAAAAAGATGGAGGAGAAGATAACCGACTATATTAAGAGGATAGACGAATTAGGAGGAGCTGCTGCTGCTATAGAAAAAGGCTATATTCAACAGGAGATTCAAGAGAGTGCGTACCGCTACCAAAAAGAAGTGGAGTCTGGAGGAAAAGTGGTGGTAGGGATGAATAGTTACCAGGTAGAGGAACCACTTCCCAAAGGTTTACTAAAGGTTGATACTGAGGTTGGAGCTATTCAGATAAAAAAGCTCAAAGAACTTAAAACAGCCAGGGATAATCAAAAGGTTCAATCCACTCTCTTAGCGTTAAGAAAGACTGCTGAAGGGTATGCCAATTTAATGCCTCCGATAATCGAGGCGGTTAAAGCCTATGCAACATTGGGTGAGACATGTGATGTGCTCCGAGAAGTCTTTGGTGAATATGAGGGAACCTCGGTAATATGAAGGTTCTTTGATCTATGCAATAAAAGGGGCGATTTGGGAAGGAGGACCTGGATGAATCGGGATAAAAGGATTAGGGTTTTGGTGGCCAAACCCGGATTGGATGGCCATGATAGGGGAGCTAAGGTTATCGCTCGGGCTTTAAGAGATTCAGGGATGGAGGTTATTTACACGGGGATTCGTCAAACCCCGGAACAGATTGTTGATGCAGCTCTTCAGGAGGATGTAGATACCATTTTGTTGAGTATTCTCTCAGGGGCTCATGGTTTTTTGTTCCCGAGGATAATGGAACTCTTGAAAGAAAAGGGTCTAGGTGATATATTGGTTTTAGGTGGG
Organism: bacterium; assembly: GCA_009773075.1. Lineage (GTDB taxonomy): Bacteria > Desulfobacterota > UBA8473 > UBA8473 > UBA8473 > UBA8473. Next base: position 3,176 of record WOUX01000213.1, read on the forward strand.
GGTATTATCCCGGAAGACGATGTTCCTGAGTTAAAAAAACTCGGAATCTCTGAGATTTTTGGGCCTGGTATGTCTTCTCAAACACTAATAAACTACATTAGAGAGAACCTGTCTCAGGGATAAATACTTGGTATATTAACAGAATAGATTGGGGAGATACTATGGAATTGGTTGACGAGGTACGTAAGGGGTCGGTTAGAGCTTTGGCTAAGCTAATTACCTTAGTGGAAAATGAGATGCCTGGTGGGATTGAGGCAATGGAAAAAATCTATCCTCTTACTGGCAATGCCTATATAATTGGTATTACCGGACCTCCTGGAGCAGGTAAAAGCACGCTGACTGATAGGATAACAAAAGAGCTTAGGCGTCAGAACCATACTGTGGGGATTATAGCTATTGATCCAACAAGTCCGTTTACCGGTGGGGCATTGTTAGGTGATAGGGTAAGGCATGGCTACCAGAGGGAGTCTGGGTGGTCTTTCCAGGGCAACGTCAGACACGGTAAAGGTCCTTGATGCCTATGGTAAGGATTATATTATTATTGAGACTGTAGGGGTTGGGCAAGACGAGGTGGATATAGTTAGAACTGCTGATGTATCGATTCTCGTTGTAATGCCAGGTGGTGGTGATGATATTCAGGCAATAAAGGCCGGCATTATGGAGATTGGGGATATATTTGTAGTAAATAAAGCTGACAGGGATGGGGCCGACAGATTGGTTACAGAGATTAAGATGATGTTAGGACTGAGTTCAACTGAAAGAGAATGGACTCCTCCCGTCATTAAGACTATAGCAACTGAAGATCAGGGCATCGATACCCTTGTTGAAAAGATTAAGGAACATAGAGAGTTTTTGGTTAAAAGCGGTATGCTGGCTTGCCGACGGAAAGAAAGGATCCGATGCGAAATAATTAAGATGGTTGAATACGAAATATACCGTTATCTCGATAGTTTAATAGCAGAAAATAAGGATTTTTTCGAACAGCGCCTGGAAGATATCGTAAACAAAAAGGAAGATCCGTATCGGTTAGCAAAACAGACAGTGGAGACTATAGCCAAAAGGATATCAAAGAACGCCAATGTATAGAAGCAAAGTAAGCGTCCAGCGGTCAGCACTCGGGGACCAGCAAGATATGTTATAATAAATTCGCATCAGGCGGACTAAAGGGTTTGTTTTTTGGCGGATAGCTGAATGCTCACGAAGTGAAAAGGGAGAACAAATGAAGATAAAGAAGATTGATCATATCGGTATAGCAGTAAAAAGCTGTGCTCCGGCTTTGAAGTTCTATGAAGATATACTGGGCATGAAGTCTGTTGGATCAGAAACCGTGGAAGAGCAAAAGGCTACTACCGTATTTCTGCCAATAGGAGACAGTGAGCTGGAGTTGTTGGAATCCACATCTCCAGAGGGAGCTATAGCTAAGTTTATTGAAAAGAGAGGAGAGGGGATTCAGCATATCTGTCTTCAGGTAGAAAACATTGAAGAGGCATTGAGAGAGCTAAAAGAAAAGGGTGTGAAGCTGATTGACGAAACTCCCCGAAAGGGAGCAGGAGGGGCAAAAATAGCCTTTTTACACCCTAAATCAACCTATGGAGTACTGATAGAGATAAGCGAGAGATGAGGGAGATTTGGAGAATTATGAAGAAGGTGCCCCAGAGATTTATTAAACTGTCTTCCTTAATCCTATTATTTATCTTTATAATACTGAAGGTAGCCGTGCTCCCATTCCAGATAAACAGCTCGGAAAATTTGGATTATCTAAAGAAGGGAATCCTGGATATGCTTACATCCAGGATTTCTGTAGAGGGTAAGGTTGTAGTTCTTGAGAATAAACTAGTAAGTGAAGTCCTGTCTCAAATTAATGAGAGTCCGACAACTGAAGAAGCAATAAGGAAGATCGGCACTCAGCTTGGTGTGGATTTTATTATTTCGGGCAGCCTGACTAAGATAGGAGATAGTGTTAGTATTGATGCCAAGATGTTTGACCTGAAGGAGAAGAAATCCGTTACATCTCTATTCGCCACAAGCAAAGGGCTGGATAATGTAATTCCTGAAATCAGTGAGTTTGCTTTGAAGGCCAATTCCAGGATTACAGGTAAACCTTATTCTGTCTATTCATCTCCACCTCCACCTCCACCTCCTACTGCCAGTGAAGAGGCATCTGCTTTTATGTCAGGATTTCTTGTCCCTAAAAAGGGGAAGGGCCCTTCTTCCGATACCGGTTCTGAATTTGTAATGTCTGGTGATCCTCTACGTCTCAAGAAGGGATTTTGGAAGAGTCAAAGGCTGGACTTCGGGATTAAAGGTATTGCTGTTGGAGATGTGGATGGGGATGGAAAAAAGGAAACGGTTGTTATCGACAAGAACAGCATATATATATATAGATACTCAGAAGATAGGCTGGCATTGATAAAAAAGATTAAAGGAAAGAAATCCGACAACTATCTATCCCTTGATGTGGCCGATATTAATAAAAATGGAATTTCAGAGATCTTTGTAACCAACCTTGTCGATACCAGACTGGAATCCTTTGTTATGGAGTTCCAAAAAGGAGATTTTGTAAAGATTGAACCAGCAGGCATCAACTATTTTTTTAAGGTGATTGAGACGTCCAAAAATGGTTCCATGCTTCTTGGCCAAAAGGCAGGGCTGGATGGTCTTTTTTATGGTGGTGTAACTCAACTGGTATGGAAAGACAACAAATACATGGAAGAAAAAAACATCCCCCTTCCCAGAAACGCCATAGTGTATGGGTTCAACTTGATTGATGTTGATAAAGATGGTAAAGAGGAGATCGTTCTGATCGATAATTACGATAACTTGAAGGTTTTTTCTAATAGCGGGGAGTTGATGTGGAAGAGTGATGAAATATATGGAGGGACAAAAAACTTCTTAACCAAGTATCCGAGC
>WOUX01000214.1 GCA_009773075.1 bacterium
TGTTCTTTCAACGCCTCATTTATCCCCATAGCGTAATAATAATCTGACAGAATGATGTAGCACCTCTCCAAAAGAGAAGAACCGGAAAACTTATAATTGTTCCGTATACCTTCAGCCATCTTTTCAAGCTCGTCGAGAAGTTTCTCGGCGACTTCCGCTAATCTTTCCTTCCCGAACAGATGGCGCACGCAATTCATTTTAATGGTATCAATATCAAATGTGCCTGGATGCATTTGAGACAGAATAGCCTGCTGTCTTCCAACCGAGATCTGTCTTTCGAGGAATTCTTTTAAATCTATCCGGCGGTAAAGATCAACAACCGCATCACGGTTATAAACTATGCGATATTTATTTAACGAAACCCTGAGACCAAATTCTAAATCTTGAACACCATGCTGAAGGCCTTCTTCAAACAACCCAACATCCTGGAATATATCTCTTTTCAACGAAAGATTGGGTGTGTAAAAATATTTATGGCACACATTCTCAGAAGATTCGATGTCATTGTAATCAAATGCAAACTCATAACCATATTGAATCAAGGGACTTTTTAACAAAAACTTCATAAATGGGGTGATTTCCCCTATTCCTTCTGGGGGAGAAGCCGATATGTGACCCAATACCGCAATATCCTCTTCGCTATACTTCTCGTGTGTTTTCAAATGTTCACTTATCAGGTTTTCATCTGCAAGCACATGCGGAGATGTCAGGAGAATAAATCTACCAACTGCTGCTACTATTCCCCGATTTATGGCCGCTGACCATCCCTTATTTGACTGGCTATAATATCTGAATTTACAGGGAGCTCTTATTTTACCAAGAGCTTCAACCGTCCCGTCTTCAGAACCATGATCCACGACGATAATCTCAAGCTTTTTATAGTCGGCATTCTTTTGATTAAAGAGAGATTCCAGACATTTAAGCAGCTCCTCCTTGTTGTTATATGAGGGGGTCACCACACTCAAAAGCTTTGCCTCCGAATTTTTAAATCCGATCTTATTAATTTTCTTCTTCAGTCCCGGATTTAAATGCCAGACAAGAGTATCCTTTGCAATCGCTATTTTGCCGCCTTTATTTACAATCTCCGAGGTAAGTTCAGTTAAATTGTGATACTTATTTTCTCCAACGGTAGAGCAGTCAATGGTTATACAGGGATAGACCACGCATCGCTTTCAAATTCATATACAGAGTTGTATGATGATTCTGCGGCTGCGGGGGTAGTTATTCCGATTTGGGAATCCTGTTTGAAATGAGCTATTAAGCGTCTGTCCCAATGAGGAGGCACTATTACGCTCGAATCCATAATTGCAACATATCTGCTCTGGTAGTGTTTAATAACACGACAAATAAAAGCTGTAAGTTCTTGTTCATTTTCATATATAAAATAATGTTTAAATTCCCTCTCCAGCTTATTGCTGATGCCGTCATTGACCTTACTGTCTATAGCAAAGATTATCTTTGAGTGGTTTTGGCCGGTATTGTTGAAGAGGGTTTCCATGGAGAATTTTGCGATTTCAGAAACATCCTTGACGACAAAGACAACGGCAAGTTCCGTCTTATTTAAAGATTCAACAGGGATTGAATCGAGATAAAGCCTGAATCTCTCCAGATTTTTATCTATCGGTTCCGGAAGATTATTCAGTACCTTAAGCAACCCCTTTTCAAAAAAATTATCAGAAGGCGATTTAGGTAAAACTCTTATGTTTAAATCAGGGAATATTGATAAAAGAAACTCAGCCTTTTTTTTATCGGAAAGCACCATATCAGCTTGTTCATAAGCATATGCCTTCCCGGGATTACTCACTGCATTGCTATTATTTACTGTAAATGCACTTATCATTATTACACTTTGAGGAGAAAGCTCACGGATAGTGTTTACATAAAAACCAGCGATTTCCGGTGATTCAAGCAAAACTACGTCAAATTTCTGATGTGTAAAGAGTGTCTCCATAACCACAGGAGAAGCATATGGAGAAATAGATTTTGGGGCTCTTTGTTTCTTCAACCCTCTGATATCATAAAAAACAATTACCCCTTCTTTTCTTAACTTCTCGATATATTTTCCCTTCTCAATACTTTCTCTAACTAACAAAGTAACTTTATGGTATCCAGCTAATATCTTTATCATTTGATACAAGTTATTATCTTCAGGGTCTATATCATACAGCGGAGGGTGTTCAGCGATTATTAAGATGGACTTTTCTGTAGCAGGACTAACTTGTTTCACAACCTGACTTGCTGTTTCATCGGTTGAATCTTCCGATTTTATCTGTCCCTCCCAACTTACAGACAACACCGTTGTTTCTTTTAAACTTTTGGATGCAAGTCCCCAATCTTCATCATTGAAGATTATAGGCCGCCCATTTCTACTCATCTCGGATGCCCATTCTTGAAATTGAGAAAGACTTAATACAGGAATATCTTCAGACTTTTTCTCTTTTTCTAACTTACTTGCCTTTTCCGCTATCCATGCCCCATGGTGTTCTATATGGTAAAGTCGCATAGGATATTTAAGTATCCCCTGTTTGATTCCAGCATGGTAGGCTATAAGGAGCATGAGTGAATCTAAATGGGGCGAGTACATATCAAACTCAGGATACCCTCTTAATTTATGCCAGTCATTTTTAGACATAAGAGTGAAATCTCCGCAGGCATTAAAATGCAAGTTAGTTAATGCAATATCAGGATTGCCATAACTGGCATAATACCTTCCTGTTAGCAGATGGTAAGTCTCTTCCCTGCTATTTACCCTGATTATATTCTTCTGACAATAATCGAGTTGTTCATCAATAGAAGCCTCCAACGGTACATCCTCAGGGACATCACATCTATCTATTCTGTATAAGCAATCACTCTTCAGATTTTCCTTTGCCAAAAATCTGATGAGATCATCCGAAAAGAGCAAATCGGCACATGTACTCAGAACAAACTCACCTTTTGCCCGCCTGATTCCGACATTTTTAGCGATCATCTGATACAAAGGTAGTTTGTGGGCATATTTAAAGCGGGTGTGGATTTCAGGCGGAACTTCTATGAATCTCACCGTGCAGAATTCGTTTTTCTCAGGCCATTTCAAAGCCTCAAAGAGAGGTGGTCTGTCAGTTGGCGGATTCCATTCAACAACAATTAGTTCTGCTTTTAGCTTATGCCTTTCACACTGTGCCAATAACCCGTCCACAAAAATCTGCATTCTGCGGAGAAAACCACCACCGTGGTTGTCGTTGCGGGAAGTGGCGACAAAGCTTAATTTAGGTTGCTGTGTCATGATACCATTTCATCTTTACCTTGAAGATTTCTGACTGTATTTCATAATTACTTAAACTCCACTCTCCTGCAACATGCGAGATATTTCTTCATCAGATGGATTGTTCTGCAAATATGCCAAACAAAGTTTTTTTGCATCTTCAAATTTTCCAATACTTGCCAGGATATTAACACAATTTAGGACCGTGTGCCTGTCACACGAGTTAAACTCAAGTGCCTTACTAAAATACTGTAAGGCATTTCGAATATTTCCAGTATCCCAGTAAATTACCCCAAGATTGTTATAAGCAATATAACATTTTGGCCAACGATTTATTATTTCGATAAAAATTTTCTTAGCCCCTTCAATATCTCCACTCGCAAATTTTGATTCACCTTCCCGATTAAGTAGCTCTGCTGGATTATAATGATTTTCAATGGTTAGGGAATCCCAATCATTATTTTGTAAAAGTGCTAAACAGTCATGCAGCATGATTAATTTACAATGACGATGCCCCCAAACAGGATTACGGGGCATAATTTTAGCAGCATGAATGAGTTCATTGTCCTGTGCTCCCCATTCAGGTTTCCACTCATTTACAAACTTAGTCGATTCAGGGTGTTCTTTGTGATAAACGGGAGGTACTATAACAGGTTGAAGTCCAAGACTAATTGCACGAATTACAGCTTCTGAGTCAAGGTGGCGGACATGTCGAGGAGATTCGCTATAGCCCTGTATTTTTCCCCAAACATGTGGGGTACATGCAAAAAAGTCACCTGCTGCCTCACAAAAATTATTACCTACAACATATTTTGTTGACCATCTGAATTCGGATTCATCAAAAGGCAACGTGCCGTCAGAGATAAAATCGTGACGTGGCGCTCTATAAAAAGAATTATCATCCGGGGCAAGTTCTTTTAAGTATCTGACCAGAGCTTCAGAGAATAAAATATCACTATTAGTTGCAATTAT
>WOUX01000215.1 GCA_009773075.1 bacterium
CGTTTTTTGGAGCTATCGTTACTCCTCCTATTCGTGTCACCTCTCTTTCGTCCCTCTCCTCTATCGGGATCTCTTCACCGCTTTTTAGTGTTAGATCAAGGGTGGATAAAGGAGCGGCTACATAAAAGGGGATACCATGTTCCTTAGCCAGGACTGCCACAGTATATGTACCTATCTTATTTGCAACATCTCCATTTGCAGCAATCCTGTCTGCCCCTACTATTACCAGGTCAATCATCCTCTTCTTCATGAAATAGCCAGCCATATTATCGGTTATGAGGGTTACAGGTATCTTGTCCTTCATCAATTCCCAGGCAGTCAGCCTTGCTCCCTGAAGAAAAGGACGTGTTTCATCTGCAAATACTCTGATATTTTTATTTTTCTCCCATGCCGCCCTAATAACCCCTAATGCAGTACCAAATCCCGCTGTAGCAAGGGCTCCTGCATTACAATGGGTAAGAATAGTATCGTTGCCCTTAATAAAGACTTTCCCATGAACCCCAATCTGATGATTGATACAGATATCATCCTCATAGATAGCCAGGGCTTCTTCTTCAAGAAGTTCCTTTAAGCCGTCCATGTCCAGACCTTTATAGGACTTGGCAACTGTCATCATCCTGTCAATTGCCCAGAATAGGTTAACCGCTGTAGGACGGGTTTTTGACAGAACATCACAAATACCCTTTAGCTCAGCAAAAAACTCTTTACGGTCATCTGTATCTATACCCTTTGCACCCAAGGCAACACCCATAGCAGCAGTGACTCCAATAGCCGGAGCCCCTCGGACTTTTAAATCTTTGATAGCCTTTGCAATGGATATATGATCTCTGCATTCAATATAAACCTCTTCATTAGGCAACCTGGTCTGGTCAATCAATACTACAGCATCACCCTTCCATTCAATAGTCTTAAATGCCATCGGTTCTCCTTATGAATCTAACATCTTTCTTAGAATTTCATTGACCAAATTGGGGTTAGCCTTACCTTTTGTCTCCTTCATTACCTGTCCTACAAAGAAGCCAAATAGCTTGGCCTTCCCCTTTTTGTAGTTTTCCACCTCTTTGGGATTCTCTGCCAGCACCTTTTCAACAGCCTCTACCAGTTCTTCTTGATCGGTAACCTGAAGAAGACCCTTCTTTTCTACTATTTTCTCTGGGGCTTCACCCGTAAGGTACATATCTTCGAATACGGTCTTTGCAATCTTTCCACTGATTGTACCTTCATCTATCATCTCCAACATCCTGGCCAATAACTTGGGGGATACCGGACATTCCTCTATCTCTCTATCATCCGTTTTTAATCTCCGTAATAGTTCTACCATAACCCAATTACTTATCACCTTTGGGTTGGGATACAGTCTGACACACTCTTCATAATAATTTGCCAGGGACTTAGATGTGGTAATCACCTGAGCATCATACTCAGGGATCTGATATTCCTTTACAAACCGGCCTCTTTTCTCATCGGGCAATTCTGGCAGGCTTTTCTTTGTCTCTTCAATCCACTTATCATCTACTGCTAAAGGAACCAGATCAGGATCAGGAAAATATCTATAATCATGGGCATCTTCCTTGCCTCGCATTGATAAAGTAACCCCTTTTGCTGCATCCCACAATCTTGTCTCCTGAATCACTTTATCCCCCCCATCCAGGATATTTGTTTGTCTCTTGATCTCATACTCCAGGGCTTTCTGGACATTCTTAAAAGAGTTCATGTTTTTGAGCTCTGTCTTGGTTCCAAATCCATCCTGTCCCATAGGACGAAGTGATACATTGGCATCGCATCGAAAGCTTCCTTCCTCCATATTGCCATCACAGACATCGAGATACTGCAGAATACCCCTGAGGTTCTTTAAGTATTCGCTTGCCTCCTCTGGTGTTCTGACATCTGGTTCGCTGACTATCTCAATCAGGGGAACACCTGTGCGGTTCAAATCCACATAGCTATAAGAAACGTCCCCCCCTTCGTCGTGGAGCAGTTTCCCGGCATCCTCTTCCATGTGTACCCGTGTAATCCCTATTATCTTTGGTTTACCACCGGCAATGATCTCAATATATCCATGCTCGGCCAGGGCTAGCTCGTACTGGGATATCTGGTATCCCTTTGGCAAATCAGGGTAGAAATAGTTCTTTCTGGCAAAGCGGCTGTAGCGGGCAATCTTGCAATGGATCGCCAGTGCAACCTTTAATGCAAGATCGACTACTTTCTTATTCAAGACAGGAAGCACCCCTGGCATCCCTAAACAGACAGGGCAGGTATGGCTATTTGGTTCTGCGCCAAAAGCCGTTGAACAGCTACAGAATATCTTACTTTTGGTGAGTAGCTGGGCGTGGACCTCCAACCCAATTATGGCTTCGAATTCCATATCAGTATCTTCTTTCAGTCAATACAATCCAAAATAATCCCTACTATTTTTAACGATTTTTTTGAACATTGTCAAACACTTTCTGTGTTAAACTGCCTCCAATTCTCCTTGACAAATCCAGGCAATTGACCTATCGTAAATCGTGAATGGTTAACGACTTGCGACTTGCTATTCACGAGGGCATCTGCGGGTATCGGCGAAAGTCTGTGTCCTGAATAAAACTCCCCGTAGCAACCTGCAGGGTATCCAAAAGTATTATAAATTTTCGCATTCTGTATTCTATCATTCCGTGCTTGACATGTGTATTAACGGGACGGTTCTCAAATATGTTAGGTAATATAAATAGTTAGAAGATAATTATTGGGGTTATTAGGGGTAACTGGGGATTGTCAAAGATGCCAAGGGCAGCAAATGTTAGGCAAGAAAAAATAATATTTAAAAAGGAAAATTGCTAGTAATGGATAAGAAATCTGTATATATTGAAACATCGGTCATCTCGTATTTGACGGCGAGACCATCAAGCGACTTATTGGCCGCAGCTTGGCAAAAAGTTACCATCGATTGGTGGGATACCCAGCGGGATCGTTTCGATTTATTTGCTTCGGAAATCGTTATTGAAGAAGCTGGTAAAGGCGAACTTATGGGAGTATATGAAAATGGCTGATGAAATCATAAAAGAACTCTGGAAAATTAAGGACGGCATCGCAAACGAACATGGTTACGATGTGAAGGCT
>WOUX01000216.1 GCA_009773075.1 bacterium
CAAAGGCACATAGGCACAAAGTTGTAGGAATACGATTGGAATGCAGGACACAACCTGTCCAAATACCGCTTTGTAAACATCTTATAGGAACTTAAGCAACTCATTCTCTTCAGATCTCTCGACTTTGTGCCTTTGGTACTCTGTGCCTTTGTGCCTAACTGAGTAGTTACCGTTTATATTTATCTATTCAACTTTCGCAGTGTTACTTCGATGGTTTGAAGCGACTTACTGGAATAGACATCTCGGCTATAGGGAGCATAACCCTCTTTTTTTATCTCTACCTTGTGGGTTCCACTGCTTAGCTTTATATAGCCAGGGTTGCCATCATATCTGTTTGCCTCTCCCATGGAAGCCCCGTCTATAAAAACCTCTGCATCGCCAGGATTACAGACAATCCTTATCGCTCCTTCATTGCCTACACCTATAGTGGCTTCCTTCGGGGTACCACACCCCGTCAGGACAAGAATGATAGGCAGAGAAAGCAGTATAGTGTTCTTCATCATAAACTCCTTATTAAGAACTTTGAAAAAGTCCCCTGAGAGCGAATAATTAGGCTATAGCCTATAGGCTATTAGACTATAGCCTTCTTACATACATGTTTGAGCCCGAAGCTACAAAGCCTTGTTCGCATCACTGCGCCTTAAGTTTAACCACATCATTGACAGTTAATCCTGTGCCGGATTTGATAGTAGCCTTGGTTAGATTGGCATCAACGTAGCCTGTAACAATCAATTCAGCCTTTAATGGGCCTTCTTCCCTCCCCAATAAGACACGGGTCTGGGGATCATATATCTCTTCGCCCAGAGAGTAAACCCTCAGAAGATTCCCAATCTCCAATCCTACATCCTTGCCTGCATTTATATATACGGTTGAACCACTCACTTTAGCAATCCTTCCATTCCACTCTGTTGACCGTAACTGTTGGATAAGATTGTCCATAAATTTAGTAATGGCAGCCCTTAATGCATTTTGTCCCATGGTTTCATCGTAGCCGCCACGCTGTCCAAGACCCAATACCTCGGATATCTTCTTTTCAAAGACACCAGAACCAGAATCGGCAAACAGTATTTGCCCAGTTGTGGTATCAACTACCCTGACATCCACGGTACACTCTGCCTTCTGGACCTTCTGTTTGTAAACTCCATAATCCTGCCCCTCTGTTTTAACGCCAAATTGAGAGATAGAGCCTGTTACCATAGCGTTTAAACCCAGTATCTTACCTGCTTCAGCAGCCGTAGCAGGATTCATTATACCTGACTGACCTAGCGCCTGCTCACCTAAAACCTTCTGTAATTGAGCCCGCTCCACCACAATGAATGCCCCTGTTTTAAAGAGTTCGGTATTCAGGATGTCCGATGCTGAAGATCCCAATCTTCCCTTCCCATAGGTTGTCTTGTTCTCAAAATCCACTATTCCTACCCTTTTCTTGGGACCTTTGGAGACAATCTTGGGTGCTTGTTTCTCCACTGGCTTTTCCGGAGGAGGAGCTGTTGTCATCATGGGCATACCGGCACAGCCGAGAGTGAACAAAAATAATGTAATAATTAGACCTGTCCTCATTTTCTTATTTAACATTAGTCAATCCTCATTTTAATTTGGTGAAACACCCACCCTTTGGAGGCGGAACTCACTTGGGTCCATTGGGTAATGTAGAAAATGCCGTGTTAACGACGTTCTGGACGTAAGAATCATATCTCTTTAAAGCAGCAAAAGCTACATTCTTTATTAGCTCGTCTCTATCAAGGCCAACTCTCCTTTCGGCAACCGCATGTTCCGATTCCCAGAGTTGTTCCCCTGTTTTGGTATCTACGAGCTTGAATTTGGCTCCTACTTTTACGGAAGCATAGGCCACCAAGTAAGTAGTGCTCCACTCTGTTACTGTACTATATAGCACTGCATCAACATTGAGGAACTTCCCTATTTCCTGGGGGGTCATGGAATTAAGCTGACCGGCTTCCCTTATATCCTTTTCAGCAAGTTTTGAATCAATTTCAGTAATGGGAAGGGATACATAACCTTTATAGTAAATACTATTAAAGAGCTTTGTCCTGAATATATTGGGTGCATCCATGTCTACGGTTTCATTTTGGACAGGTAATACTGCAACTGATGTAGGAGTCTTGGATTGATAGTCAGGAACTAAGGTATGACGGATTCCAGGCACACAACCACTGGAGACAAAGATGAGAGTAACCCCAATAAGGATAAGTTTTAAATGTTTCAAATATATTTCCTTTAAACAGAGACTATCGATTTTTAGGTAAAATAGTCAGTTCAAGAGAATTCTGAGACATAGAATTTATATTAATTGAAAAATCTGGGAAGTTCTTAGTTGTCAATTCATCAGCAAGAGACTGGGAATCACCCTTTATATCTAGATCAATCTTGGCCACTCCTGCGCTTATGCTCCGCTGGTAAACCCCTTTAACGCCACGAACCTGTTCTTGCAATACGTTTTTGAATTTCAGAAAATCCTGATAACTGGAGATTCCGTTTATGGTCAGCTGAACCATTGTAGTTCCACTAACCTCCTTGCCCCATGTGTTTATGATCTGATCCATAAGTTTAGAAGCCAAATCAGAGGATGCCTTTTTGAGTGCCTCGGAGCCCCCGGTAACCTCATCTATGTGAACTGCCGCCCCATGAGTATTTGCAGATGCAATAATTGCTCCGTTATCAGTACGGATAGCCCGTGCCGACATATTTGCCTGGACTGATTTCATAGAGGTGCCCATGACACTTCCTACAAGTTTTGCCAATGCCTTGCCAACTATTACTACCTCGGCATCGTACTGATTCCCAAGGGAGACAGCGGTATTATCGTCCAGATTTGCTGCCTGGTATGGTTTGCCTATCTTTATGTTCCTTGCTTTAGCTTCATGGTCAACAACATTGAAATCCTTCTCCCTCAATTTTTCAATCAAGACGCTCTCGGTAATCGACAGGTTTGTTTCAGATGCCTGATGTCCCCACCAGAAGCTAAGGTATTGTTGACCGATATTCTGTTCAGCAATCATGATCATAATCCTTGGTTTGTGCTTTCTTGCCATCAAAAGACCTATGGCAGCCAGGTCATTCTTCAGGTTCCCCAGGGTT
>WOUX01000217.1 GCA_009773075.1 bacterium
GTTGGCGTTTCAACTCTAGATGCTTTAGCCGAAAATATTCTCTTTACAGACTATCTTATCTGTCCGATATTAGATGCCAGAAAAAAACAAGTCTATACGGCATTGTATAACAGAGACGCAAAAAACAAGCTGATAAAACTCACACCGGATCTGGTAATAGACCCAAGAGAACTACTAAAAAAGATTCAAGAAAAGGTTGTTTTTCTAGGTGATGGTGTGAAGGTCTATCATACAATCATAAAAGAGGCACTTCAGGATATGGCCTTCTTTGCCCCGCTGAATTTAAGACTTCCCCGTGCGGCAAATGTTGCAAAATTGAGTTTAGATCAATTTAAAAAGAAGAACACTTTGGATTTAAATACATTTACACCTTTCTATGTGCGTCCCTCAGAGGCTGAGGAAAAATTTAAAGAGCTTTTATAAATAAAGAGGAGGTAACAACCATGCACCAAAAAGACTTTACTGGCTGTCATATCCCCATAATTACTCCCTTTAAGGATGACTGTTCAATAGATGAGGGAGGGTTAATAAAGCTGGTAAATTATCTTATTGAAGAGGAGGGGGTGGATGGTATAGTCCCCTGTGGAACTACAGGAGAATCACCTACCCTGTCCCACAAAGAACACAATCAGATAATTAAAATAGTTGTAAAAGAGGTAGGTAGCAGGGTGCCTGTAATTGCAGGAACCGGGTCCAATAGCACCCAGGAGGCTATTGAAATGACAAAATACGCTGAGGATGTGGGTGCCGATGCCAGCCTTCAGGTGGGCCCCTACTATAACAGGCCAACCCAGGATGGGCTTATGCGTCACTTTGAGGACATCGCTAAAAATACCAAAATACCTCATTTTATATACAATGTGCCCACTAGAACCGGCAGAAATATAGAGCCCGAAACTATAATTGAACTTTCAAAGATCGATAATATAATAGGGCTTAAAGATGCGAATGGGAATCTAATGCAGACCATGGAGATAATAAGAGCCACCAAGAACTCTCCCAAAAAGTTCTTTGTCCTCTCAGGTGAAGATGCCCTTACGTACCCGATGATGTGTCTGGGGGGCGATGGTGTAATATGTGCGGTGGGAAATGTTATAGGGAAGGAGTATACCAAGATGTGTAAATTGATCAAAGCAGGGGAATATGAAAAGGCAAGAGAGATACACTACCGGACGCTCCCTTTGGTTAATGCCCTATTTATAGAATCGAACCCAGCACCGGTAAAAGAGGCATTGAGCATGATGGGACTACCCTCCGGTAGGCTAAGGTTGCCTTTGGTAGAGTTACGACCAGAGAATAGAGAGAAGCTAAGAAAAGCATTGAAAGAGATGGGAAAAATATAGTAGATTGCTTTTGCTGAAGTTAGAAGGGGAGAGACTTCCCTTTTCGTATTCAGGGAAATGATACTTCCGACAAAAGTCCAGGTAATACCTCAACCACTTTCTGTACGCCCCTTTGCAAGCTGTTTGGAAATTCCTTGTTTCGTAGACATCCTTCAAATTGTGCCTGTAATGCGGAAGTGATAGCCAGCATACAGGATTCTCCTATTTCTACATAAAAATATAGTTCTTCTCACAATTAGTTAGGAGAAAGTCACACGAATCCTTGCCCCCTTGAATCCTTTTCATCGACCAACTCTTTGGGAGATGACCCAAAAATATATTGTTGCAAAAAATCTGTCAAGAGAATATATATTATTTTATAACGAGTTAAGGGGCGTCTGAGAGGGCAGGAGGTCATGGGCTGGATAGGCAACATAACTTATTAATGCATAGAGCCCTGAGGGAACCCATTGTATGAGAATAAAAAGAAACATTAGAATAGAATTCAAAACCTTTCCATGCTAAAATGCCGTATATGAGAACCCTTGAATGTATAATAAGAAATGGTGATTGCTTGACTGTGTTGCACCTGGCCACGGAGACGGGAAACCGCAATCACAGCGCCACGTTTCCTCGAGATCTTCCAGAATGATTTTTTAACAAAAAGTGATTGGACGAAAGGGCAATCTTAAAATGTACGAATTGCTTACTATAAAGGAAGCCAGTGATTGGGCATCGGCATATTTAGGCAAGAATGTGACAACGTCAAATATTTCTTACCTTATACAATATGGTCGTATTAAAAAAATAGGTCATAACGGATTTACACAAGTTGATAAGCAGGAACTGCTCGACTATTACAAAAGCTATAATGGGCATAGAGAAGTTTCATGGAAAGACCAACTTGGTGAGGATTTGAATTGGGCTTTATCTTTTGACCAATACAAGGAAGCGGAAACAACAAAACACGTTCACAGACTGCACCCTTATAAAGGGAAATTTATACCACAATTAGTAGAATATTTTCTTGACGGGCATACAGATAGTTTCAAAAAAGAAGTTTACTTTCATAAAAACGATATAGTTCTTGATCCCTTCGCTGGTAGTGGAACTACAATGGTGCAAGCATGCGAACTGGGCATGCATGCCATTGGAATTGACATATCCTCTTTCAATGCCCTTATAGCAAACTGTAAAATTACTAAATACGATTTCGCTGATGTTCAAACTGAAATCAGGCGTATCACTGATGTGTTAAATACATTTTTATCTGACTCTCATATTTTAGAGTTTGATGGGAAACTACTTAAGGCCCTTTACGATTTTAATAATAAATATTTTCCAGTCCCCGAATATAAATATAAAGTTAAGCGTAAAGAAATAAACGAAGATGAGTATGGTTCAGAGAAAGAACGAGAATTTTTACCAATATTTAACAAATTGGTCAAAGATCATAATATAAAGTTAAAGCAGGATAAAACAGACTCCTTTCTAGATAAATGGTATTCACAAAACATTAGGTATGAAATTCATTGTGTCTTTGATGAAATAAAAAAAATAAAAAATATCAATACTAAAAAAATCCTGAGTGTTATTCTGAGCAGAACAATGCGTTCCTGCAGAGCTACAACGCATGCTGACTTGGCTACATTGATCGAGCCTATAACTGCAACGTATTACTGCTCAAAGCATGGTAAAGTTTGCAAACCTTTATTTTCGATTCTTAAATGGTGGCAAACATATTCGACTGATACAGTAAAGCGGCTAGTG
>WOUX01000218.1 GCA_009773075.1 bacterium
TCCTTGTTTGTGAGTTCTTGTTGCTGCTCTTTATACGTAGGATTCCGCTCAAGCCAGGACAGAGGGGTGATCATTGAAAGTAAGACATGGAGCTCAGCATGTTCTGGTATCTTCGACTGTATGAAGATGGTGCTTTTATCGGGATCAATACCTGCACTCAACCAATCGAGGAACATATCCGTGATACTCTCTTTTATGATCTCTGTATTTTCATACTCACTGGTCAGGGCATGCCAATCGGCGGCAAAGTAGAAACATTCATACTCATCTTGAAGTTTCACCCAACTGTCTAAAGCTCCGAAAAAGTTTCCAAGGTGCAATTTGCCAGAAGGCCGCATACCGCTCAATATTCTCTTTTTAGACATATAGCGCTTCTCCTTTTCTGTTCAACGTCAGCAGAGCATACCTTGAGAGCTTTGCAAAAGTACCCCTTTTCGCTTCAGCATACATTTTTTGACCCATCTAAGCTCGCTCTATTGAAAATTCACAAACTCGCCCTTCGGGCTCAAACATGTATGTAAGAAGGCTATAGTCTAATAGCCTATAGCCTGATTATTCGCTCTCAGGGGTACTTCTTCAAAACTCTTGATAGGTTATGCAAGGGTCTCTTATATAACAGATAGGGAGGGTGTTGTCAATTTAGATAGTGACACTATCTGTATAATTTTCTTTTATAAAATTGATTTCTTCCTTCTTAGTTTTAACCCTTCCATCCAGCTTGGCTTCAAGAAGATCGTCCAGTATCCTTTTAAATATCTTCCCTGGTGCTATTCCCATATTTTTGAGATCTTCGCCGTTTAAAAGGCAATGAGTCCTTTTCAGTTGAGTAAAATAAAGGGATATAGTCATCTTTATATAGTTTTTATCGGTTTTTGCCATGGCGAAAAGCAGAGACTCTGTGTATATAGGTCTAAGAAGATTATAGATTTTACTCCTCTCTGCCGTATCTCTTTTTTCGATCTGTTTAAGGATAGTCTCCGCCTGTTCAATGCCCAGGATAACCTTCTCCTAGTACAGGAGATTGAACCAGGAAATAATTCCTTTAATGTTTTGGAGGTGTTTCTTCATTTTCTCGTTGAATTTTATCTTTGGATGGATAAACCTTAGAATGTCGAATTCGGCCAATCTCTTTATCACCGGTACAGGGTCTTCTTCCTGAAATATAAGCTTTAACTCAGAAAAAAACCTGTAACCGTCCAGTTGATCGAGAAAATTCATTCTGACAGCGTTGTTTATAAGATTAGCGGTGTGCTTCCCTATCTGAAAGCCGAATCTCTGCTCGAAACGGATAGCCCTGAATATCCTTGTGGGGTCCTCAACAAAACTCAGATTATGTATCACCCTGATTGTCTTTTCTTTGATATCTTTCTGGGCACCGAAGGAGTCTATCAGCTCACCAAAACCTGTGGGATTAAGCCGTATTGCCAATGTATTCATTGTGAAATCCCTGCGGTAAAGGTCCAGTTTTATCGAACTCAATTCAACAGTAGGGAGCGCTGCAGGGGATTTATAGTATTCGAGTCTAGCGGTGGCTATGTCTATCCTGAGATTATCAGGAAAGATCAATGTGGCAGTGCCGAATCTCTCATGGGATTTTACCTTGCAGGAGTAATCCACAGCAAACTGCTTTGCCAATTCAATGCCATCCCCTTCAATAACAACATCAATATCAAGGGTTTCACGCCGAAGGATAATATCCCTGACGGTTCCTCCCACAAGATAGGCATTGTAATGGAGATCTTCGGCCTTTTTACCTATGATTTGTAGTGTTTCAAGGGTTCTTTTATCCAGTCGTTCTTTCATCAGTTTTGCAACTGATTTTTTCCTTGTGAGACGAGTGTCACGATCAAAGGCATACAGATAGGGATGGTCTTTTAAAAAGTTACTTTGCATTATCCTTAGCAGATCTGTTCGGGTGATTGCCCCCACAATACTGCCATTTTCCACAACAGGAAGAAACCTTTGATTGTTTTCTATGATAATTTTTTGAACGACAAGGAATGGGGAATCCGGGTTTACTGATGAAAAATCTGTGGAGTCTGGAGATTATGCCCACAAGTTTATTTTCTTTAACCACTGGCAATACATTGATATTGTACCTTGTCAAGAGTTTCCCTGCTCTTTGTAACGACTCTGTTGACTCTACCGCCTTTACAGGAAAGGCCATTATGTCCTTTGCGTGTATCTGTATTCCTATCTTGTTACGGAGGACATCCAGCAGTTTTTCTTCGACTTGAATAAGCGTCAGATCCCTAATGGTTGCAGATGCGGCTGTCGAGTGTCCCCCTCCTCCAAATTCTATGGCGATCTCACTGGCGTTTATATAGTCAACTCTGCTTCTGCAAATCAGATATATCCGATCCTCCATTCTAGCGAGTGCAAAGAGTACATTGATATTTTTCATGTCTTTTAGTTTATGGACCAATACTGCGAAATCCCCTATGTATTTATCGGTGGAGACCTTGGCTATTACAACGTCAATACCGTTTATATTGTGAGTAACAGCAGAGAGGACAAGATCATTTAGCAGAGAGATCTCTTCAGCTGTTAATTCTTTGATAAGCATATCTGAAACAATATTCAGGTTGGCCCCTTTGGAAAGGAGATAACCAGCAGCCAGATGATCATCGCTTGTGGTGGAAGAGAAGGTAAAGGAACCTGTGTCTTCGTATATCCCCAGGGCCATGATTGTAGCCTCATCGGGGCTGATTTCGATATTTCGGTCTTTTAAAATTTGAGTTAAAATAGTCGCAGTCGACCCTACCTCTTTTATTACTTCCAGAGAACCTGAGATGTCGTCAGATGAAGGTGGATGATGATCGTATATGTGGATATCTAAGTTCGTCCTGTCTGTAATCTCTGCGAATTTCCCTATTCGACTTGCCTGTCTTGTATCAACCAGGATAAGACGATGAATGTTTTCAAGGTCTATGTTCTTTAGTTTTTCTACTTGAAAGACGTAGATCGTTGACTGGATAAAAAAGTCCCTTATGCTTTTTTCCTGAGAGCCAGGAAAGGCAAGCCGGGCATCTGGATAGAGCTTTTTTGCCGCCAACATCGAAGCGAGAGAATCAAAATCGGCATTTACATGTGTAGTAATTACTTCCATGCCTTCCCCAAAAGATAGTAGCCCACAGAGATCAGCCTTCTTTCTTTTCCCTGACCCCTGTCTACTGATCCCCGTTAACTATTACTCAGAGCCCTAAGCCCTGGGATGTAATTGATTATGGAGCTTTTTTAATCTTTCTCTTGTCACATGGGTATATATCTGGGTGGTGGAGATATCAACATGGCCCAGCATAGTCTGCACTGAACGCAGGTCTGCACCCCTCTCCAGGAGATGAGTGGCAAAAGAATGCCTCAAGGTGTGAGGTGTTATATTCTTCTTTATCCCCGCCTTAAAGGTATACTTTTTGATAATCTTCCAAAAGCCCTGACGGGATAGAGAATTTCCCGAACGATTTACAAAAAGATGAGGACTGCTTGAATTTTTGAGTAGTTTTTTTCTGGCAGATACCAGATACTCCTTCAGCTTTTGTGTTGCCTGATTCCCTATGGGAACGATCCTTTCCTTATTGCCCTTTCCAAAGGCAATGAGGTAACCCACTTCTAAATTAATACCATTCAGAGATAGAGAAACGAGCTCAGAAACCCTCAATCCGGTAGCATATAGCAGTTCTAGCATGGCAGAATCCCTCATGCCTAAAGGGCTATTCGTATCGGGTTGATCCAGCAACATCTCCACTTCGTCCAGTGCCAGGGTATTGGGCAATTTGACCCATGTCTTTGGAGAGTCAATTCTTGTGGCAGGGTTTTTCTCAAGATAATTCTCATTAACCAGGAACTTATAAAACATCTTGATAGCCACCAGGTTTCTCGCAGTGGTCTTGGTTGCCAGCCCCTTTTGCTTTAATGTATAAATGAAAGCCATTATATGAGAGCTGGAGGTCTCTTTAATATCTGCGGTATTGTTTTTTTCCAGATAATCAAGGTATTTGTTTAAGTCCCTGCTGTATGATTCCAGGGTGTTTTTAGACAGTCCTCTCTCAACGACGAGGTAGTTTAGAAATTCATCAAGCAGTTTCAATAGTGTCATCCTATTTAGTCCATCCTGAAAAATTTCAGGGTTAACCCTATGTTTTTTAGTCTTTGTTTGCCTGTTTTTTTGCTCTGACTTCCAGGATAGTCACAAGGATGACGATTATTACTGCCTGGATTACCAAAAGGACTGCGTCAACGGTTCGGGCATAGCGCAGCACAATGGCGCTTATACCCATACATGCACAGAGAAAGAAGATGAACAGGATGCTTTGTTTTTTGCTCTTTAATAAAAACTCCAAACGGTGGTGTAGGTGGTCAGTGCCCACATAGTTGATCCACTCCTTAAAATTGAGAACCTTTCCCGAAACAATCCTTGTTAAAGTTATGTAGGTCATATCAAAGACAAAGACCCAGAAGATAAGCAGAGGGGTAGCCATTGAAACTATGGGGTTGCTATCTGCCCAATCACCGAATATGGCAAGAGATGCCAGTGTAAACCCCAGGAAGTTACTCCCTGCATCACCCAGGAATATAGTAGCTGGCTGATGCAGCCTGAAGTTATATGGGAAGAACCCAATGCAGCTGCCCATTACAGCGATGGCTATCCAGCCCAGGAAAGGTTGATCTGTTTGAAAAGCGACAATCCCAATGAAGAAGGCTGTAATTATCCCTAAGCCTGAAGCCAGTCCATCCATCCCATCGAAGAAGTTAAAGGAATTGGTGATTCCAATTACCCATAAAAGCGTAAAGAATACATTTCCTGTATACCCCAGTGGTGTTTGGGGGAACAGTTCCAATACTATTCCTGAACCAATAATGATAGATGTAGCCAGAAACTGAGCCAGAAGCTTTGGTAATGCCGGTATCTCTATTATGTCGTCTACCATACTTATTAAGAATATGAGGGTTCCACCTATTAAAATGGCTAACAGTGGTTTTGTATAGATATTGTTGATAAAAATAGAGCCGGCAAAGGCAATATAGATGGCAATGCCTCCCAGCAGGGGTGTAGCCTGGTGGTGAACTTTTCTGTTGTCCG
>WOUX01000219.1 GCA_009773075.1 bacterium
ACATTATTTCTAACGAGGTAAAGTGGCTGATATGGAAAAAATAACAGTTAAATTCCCTGATGGATCTTCAAGTACTTTTTCTAAGAACACTACCCTTTTCCAAATAGTAAAGAGTATCGATGACGATTCCGGAAAAGACTATATAGCCGGGAAGGTTAACGAAAAGCTTGTTGACATGAGTTTCCCTTTACTCGAAGATGCAAATCTAGAGTTTATAACCCCTGATTCTGAAATGGGACTGGATATCATAAGGCATAGTGCATCCCATGTAATGGCTCAGGCAGTTAAAAAACTCTACAAAGGGGTAAAGATTACCATTGGCCCTACCATTGACAATGGATTTTATTATGACTTTGACTATGAAGAGAACTTCTCACCACAGGACATCGCAGGGATTGAGTCTAAGATGCAGGAGATTATAGACCAGAATATACCTATCACAAGGAGGGAACTCCCCAGAGAGGAAGCTATAGAAATATTTAAGAACCAAGTCGAGACCTATAAGGTGGAACTCCTTGAAGAAATCTCAGATGAGTTCGTTTCTGTTTATATTCAGGATGACTTTATGGATTTATGTAGGGGACCCCACCTGCCTTCCACTGGTAAAATAAAGGCATTTAGGTTGACGAGCCTTGCTGGAGCATATTGGCGTGGGGACGAAAAGAATAAGATGTTACAGCGTATTTACGGGACAGCCTTTTCAGACACCAAAACTCTGGAAGATTACTTACAAAGATTAGAGGATGCGAAGAGAAGAGATCATAGGAAGTTAGGCAAAAGCCTAGACCTATTCAGCATACATGAAGATGCCGGGGCTGGGCTTGTTATCTATCATCCTAAAGGGGCAATGCTCAGATCAATCCTTGAAGATTTTGAAAAGAAGGAACATCTTAAACGTGGTTACCAGTTAGTGAGAGGCCCTCATCTATTGAAATTAGACCTTTGGGAAAAATCCGGACATTTTGAAAACTATCGAGAAAATATGTACTTTACAGAAATAGAAGGGCAGAAATATGGTATAAAGCCTATGAACTGCCTGGCTCATATGCTTGTCTACAAGTCTAGGATTAGAAGTTACAGGGAATTGCCTCAAAGGTATTTCGAATTAGGTACCGTGCATCGCCACGAAAAATCGGGTGTTCTCCATGGTCTCCTCAGAGTTAGAGAATTTACCCAGGATGATGCCCACATATTATGCACCCCTGACCAATTGGAACAAGAGATAAAAGGCGTTATTGATTTTATAGAAGATGTAATGAAAATATTCAAATTTGAATATGAAATGGAACTCAGTACCCGTCCTGAGAAATCCATTGGCGATGATTCCGTTTGGGAGAAGGCAACATCGATTCTAAGGCAGGTCATGGACAAAAACAGAATACCTTATATTATCAAGGAAGGTGAGGGGGCTTTTTATGGCCCAAAGATTGATGTTAAATTAAAAGATGCCCTTGACAGAAAATGGCAATGTGCTACTATTCAGTGTGATTTTGTATTACCGGAAAGGTTTGATTTGACTTTTATCAATAGTAATGGTACTAAAGAAAGACCTGTTATGCTGCATCGTGTTATTTTAGGTGCTATGGAAAGGTTTATAGGGGTATTGATTGAACATTATGGGGGTGCATTTCCAACCTGGTTGGCCCCAGTACAGGCGATTGTATTAACGGTCACTGACAGAAACATGGGCTTTGCCGAAGAAGTTTATAATCAGTTGATCGGGAGCCTGCTTAGAATTGAAAAGGACTTTCGGAACGAAAAACTGGGGCTTAAAATACGTGAGGCTCAGTTACAAAAAATACCTTATATGTTAATCATTGGTGACAGGGAAGTAAACGACGGGGTTATTTCTGCTCGAGTGCGTAGTGGTGAAAAATTAAAGTCTATGAAAATAAATGAATTTATCTCATTGGTACAAGAGGAAAGTCAGAATAGGGGGTGAATAGCCAGATTAAAAAAGCATTAATTAATGAAAAGATTAGGGCACCTGAAGTCAGGGTTATAGATTCAGAAGGGACCCAACTGGGCATAATACCTTTGAAGGAAGCTTTAAGTGTTGCCGCAGAAGAGGGTCTAGATTTGGTTGAAGTGGATCCGAATTCAAATCCACCTGTTTGCAGGATAATGGATTATGGAAAGTTTAGATATAAACAGAGCAAGAAGATCCATGAAGCCAAAAAAAGTCAAACTACTTTTCAAGTAAAAGAAGTAAAAATAAGACCAAACACGGAAGAACACGACATCGAATATAAAGTTGGTCATATAAAAAGATTTTTGGGAAGTGGCAATAAGGCTAAGGTATGCATAGTCTTTAAGGGCAGAGAGATTGCATACAGAGAAATGGGTGTAAATATTCTTAATAGAATTGCAGAAGAGGTTAAAGATATGGGGATAGTTGAACAACAGCCAAAACTTGAGGGTAGAAATATGGCTATAGTTATTGCCCCAAAACAGTAGAGATTGAAAGTTCTTGAGGGAGTTGTATCATGCCTAAATTAAAAACCAAAAAAGGGGCTGCAAAAAGGTTCAAGTTAACAAAAAATGGTAAAATAAAAAGAGCTAAAGCCTTTGGCAACCATATATTAACTAAAAAGTCTACTAAACGTAAAAGGAGCCTGCGACAAGCAGGATATTTGGATAAGGTTGACGCAAAGGTTATTAAAAAGCTTATACCATATGCATAGGCTAATTACCGAAAAAAAAGAGGATTAAAATGCCAAGGGTAAAAAGAGGATATAAAAGAAAGAATAGGAGAAAGAAGATATTAAAATTAGCGAAAGGGTATCGTGGCGCAAGGAGTAAACTGTTTAGAACGGCATCTGAAGCCGTTGATAGGGCTCTGAATTATGCCTATAGGGATAGGCGAGCCAGAAAGAGAGAATTCAGAGGGTTATGGGTTACCAGGATTAATGCTGCTGCAAGGTTAAATGATACTACATATAGTAGACTAATTCAAGGGTTAAAAAATGCGAAGGTCAGTATCGATAGGAAAATCCTTGCCGAATTAGCGGTATCTGATCCAATAGGGTTTTCAAAAATTGTCCACCTTACCAAAGGGAACCCCTAAAGCCGACACCCCTAAAGCCGACCTTTAAGATTTCCATCATTTAAAAGGTGTCCGTATATATTTGAATCCCCCTTGAAGCTTTTGAGAATTCTGAAATAACAAAGGGGGTTGTGTTATGATTTTATAATCAGTAGGACAGCCCCGTATTTGATACGGGGCTCGCCTGTCAAAGGGGCATTTTCAGGTGAAAGAAGAGTTAGAGAGACTATTTGCCGAGGCTTTAGCAAAGTTGAAGAGTGCGGTAGAAGAAAGGCAAGTAGCCGAAATAAAGACAGAGTTTTTAGGGAAAAAGGGTAAAATTACAGCCCTCTTGAGAGGACTGGTTAATATATCGCAAGAACAAAGACCTGTTATGGGGCGTCTTACCAATGAGGTAAAGGTCTCTCTGGAAGAAAAGATAAAAGAGTCTTTAGCGGGCATTCGAGAAAGGAAAAGGAAGGAAGATCTGCTCCATGAAAGCTTGGATATAACCCTGCCGGGCAGAAGGGTGCCCATAGGTAGAAAGCATCCTATTACTGAGGTCTGCAATGAAATTATAGGTATCTTTTTGGGATTGGGTTTTCAAATCTCTGAAGGACCTGAAGTCGAGTTAGACTATTATAATTTCGAGGCGCTTAATATACCAAAAGATCATCCTGCAAGGGATATGCATGACACATTCTACATATCTGATGAGGTTCTTCTCAGAACCCATACGTCACCTGTCCAGATTCGAGTGATGGAAAAACAAAGTCCACCTATTCAGATTATTGCACCAGGAAAGGCATTTAGATGTGATTCTGATGTCTCTCATACCCCTATGTTCCATCAGGTTGAAGGGTTAATGGTGGGGAACAATATCACATTCGGTGACTTAAAGGGTATTTTAACCATCTTTGTTCATCAGATGTTTGGAGATAAAACCAGGTTGAGGTTTCGACCGAGTTTTTTCCCTTTTACGGAACCCAGTGCGGAAGTGGATATGCAGTGTGTTATATGCCGGGGGAAAGGATGCAGGGTCTGTTCGTTTTCTGGATGGCTGGAGATTCTGGGGTCTGGCATGGTTGACCCTGAGGTCTTCAAAATTGTAGGGTATAACCCGAACGAAATAACAGGGTTTGCCTTCGGCTTGGGGATAGAGAGGGTTGCCATGTTAAAGTATGGAATCAATGATATCAGGATGTTTTTTGAAAATGACATGAGATTTTTAGGGCAATTTTAAATCGCTCTGTATAGTTGGAGCATTGAATGAAAGTAAGTTTTAATTGGCTGAGAGAATATGTAGATATTGATCTTGCTCCTGACGAGTTAGGGGAAGACCTTACTATGGCTGGTTTCGAAGTGGAGAGTATATCCAAGGTAGATACCAACTTAAACAATGTGGTCGTAGGCAAAATAGTTTCTTTAAAACCCCATCCAAATGCCGATAAACTCTCTTTGTGCCAGGTGAGTACTGGTGGACATTTATATTCTGTTGTGTGCGGTGCTGCAAATATGATCTCTGGAGATTATGTTGCTTTGGCTTTGGAGGGAGCTCTACTACCCAATGGGGTGAAGATTAAAAATACCAAGATCAGGGGAGAGCTGTCCCAAGGTATGATGTGTTCCGAAGAAGAATTAAAAATTGGGAGGGACTCCCAGGGAATATTGATCTTACAGGATGGTCTTGAATTAGGGAAGGATATTGCCTCTGCCCTCAACTTAGAGGACTATATCTTCGAAATAAATATTACTCCAAACCGTCCAGATTGCCTGAGCATCATAGGCATAGCCAGAGAGATAGCCTCAATTACAGGTAAAATTTTAAAAATACCAAAAATAGAATTCAGGGAGGGGAATGAGAAGATTGATAAGCTGACCTCGGTAGAGATACATGACCCTGAATTATGCCCCAGGTATTCTGCCAGTTTGATTACTGATGTTACTATTGGTTTATCCCCTTTTTGGATGAGAAGAAGATTAGAATCCGCTGGAATACGTCCTATCAGTAATGTGGTAGATGTTACCAACTATGTTCTTATGGAGTTTGGTCAACCCCTTCATGCCTTCGATTTTGATCTGTTAAGTGAAAGAAGAATAGTAGTTCAACGGGCAGATGATGGTGATATTTTCACTTCACTGGATGGCATGGAGAGACCCCTATTTAGTGACACGCTGATGATTTGTGACGGAGAAAAGCCGGTGGCTATCGGTGGCATAATGGGTGGTTTGAACTCGGAGGTTTCGGAAGATACCTCCAATGTCCTCATTGAAAGTGCATATTTTAATCCGACTAATATTAGAAAAACCTCTAAAAAACTAGGTTTGCAGACAGAGGCTTCCTATAGATTTGAAAGGGGAGTAGATTACGGGGGGGTAATTAGAACTTTGAATAGAGCTACCCAATTGGTCTTGGACTTCTGCGGTGGAAAGGCTGCCAAGGGAGTAGTAGACCAATATCCATCCCCTATTTTCCCTAAAGAGATTTCTTTGAGTATCAATAAAACCAATAAGATACTGGGGACATCTCTAAAGAAAGGGAAAGTAAAGAGGCACCTTAAAGGTATTGAACTTGATGTCAAAGACTTGGATAGGGATAAAGTGATTGTTAAAATCCCATCTTTCAGGATGGATTTACATAGAGAGATTGATTTGATTGAAGAAGTAGCTAGATTGGATGGTTATAATAATATCCCCACCACTACACCTGTGGTAAGGGTTAACACTGCCGGTAAAAATCCAGCCCAGGTTTTACAGGACAGTGCCAAGGACATTCTTGCTTCAATGGGATACCTTTCAGTAGCCCTATTAAATTTAAATGTTGAACATCCCTATAAGAGATTCGTCAGCATAAAGAATCCCCTTAGAGAAGATCAGTCAATCATGAGAACTACTTTGATTCCAGGACTTCTCAACACTATGAAGACCAATGTTTACAACAAGAATTTAAACTTAAAGTTATTCGAATTGGGGACGGTGTTTTATTCCGTCGAGCATGAAAAACTTCCTAAAGAAAAGAAGATGCTGTCTGCCCTTGCAACGGGGCTAAGATATGGTGAATCATGGAGTTTTCCAGGAGAAGGGATTGATTTCTATGATATTAAGGGTAGCTTGGAAAACCTTTTTGAAGGGTTAAATATCATGAACTTCAGCTTTTTACCCACTCCAGACATACCGTACTTACACCCTGGAAAGTCTTCCATAATTATGGTTGATAATACTGAAATTGGAACCGTAGGTGAGGTTCGTTCTGCAGTTCTGGAGGGCTACGAACTCTCCAATAATATCTATATATTTGAACTCGATTTTGATCTAATGGTCAAACACACCTTTAGTGACAAAAAGATTAAACCATTATCAAAATATCCGCCAATCTACAGGGACATTGCATTAATAGTAGACGAGAGTGTTCAGTTCAAGGATATCTATAATGCCATCAATAAGCTTAGCAATAAACTGGTTGATAATATACAGGTTTTTGATGTATATAGAGGAATATCTGTTGCCCATGGAAAAAAGAGCTTAGCTTATCGAATTAAATATCAGTCATACGAGCGAACACTAACAGACAAAGAGGTTAATAATATCCATGAAAAGCTAGTATCTAATCTGGTAGAGAAAGTAGGGGCCAGGATAAGGGAATAATAATTGGGGGAGGAAGAAAAAAATGACAAAAGCAGATATCGTTGAAAGGGTCTATGAGAAGGTTGGAACCTCTAAAAAGGAGTCGGCAGAGATTGTAGAAACAGTTCTCGATATCATCAAAGAGAATTTAAAGAACGGCGAAAAGGTAAAGATCTCCGGCTTTGGGAACTTCTCTGTTAGGAAAAAAAGACCCAGAAGGGGTAGAAATCCACAAACTGGTGGTGAAATTGAAATCACAGCCAGAAAAGTCCTTACTTTTAAACCCAGTCAGGTATTAAAGAAGGTCTTAAATTCTTAAATAGCTAGAGCAATATTCCCCTATCCTTTGCGTTGTCCATTATACTAGGTATTTCAACATCCATTGCTCTATTGTCATTGACCTTTTCAATTTTGAGAAATACAATGAAAAACAAAGGGCGTGGGGCAAATCGAACAGACAATCCTATACCTGAAAAATTGTACTTTAAAATAAAGGAAGTAAGTGAGATTACAGGGGTAGAACCTTATATATTGAGATATTGGGAATCTGAGTTTAATATAATTAACCCTTCCCGCACCAAGTCCAAACAGAGGCTGTATAGAAGAAAAGACCTGGAATTGATCTTAGAAATAAAAAAACTCCTTTATGAAGAGCAATTTACCATTGCAGGAGCCAAGAAGAAACTCAAAGAATCCAACTTGTCCGAGAACAAAAATTTTCAACCGACACCTCCAAATGGAAAATACAAAACCCTTTTGAAGGATGTTAAAAAGGAATTAAATATAATAAAAGAATTCTTGAGTAAATCTCGATAATTTTTAGGCGGGACGTGGCGCAGCCTGGTAGCGCACCTGAATGGGGTTCAGGGGGTCGGAGGTTCAAATCCTCTCGTCCCGACCAATAATTTTATGATACCTAATTTTAGTTATGAAGAGGAGGGGTAATATGAAACTTTTAATGGTTTTAATCTCATGCATTGCATATTTCGCTGTACCTGTTTTTGCTCAGGAGCCTTCAGGGATGGACATTATGAAAGAACAAAAGAAAAGGCACGAAGCAGCTCAGGAGTTTGAGAGCATAAAAATGGTATTAATTGACAGCGCTAAAAACAAGGAGGCTCGTGATTTAAAACGGTATGCCAAAAAAGATGGGAGCAAAAAGGCAGGGAAGATGACCAGTGGCTTTACCTTCCGGCATACGGACAGAAACTCAAAAGAATTGCAGGCGGAAATAAAAAAGGATACTTTATGGGAACTGACTTCGCTTATGAAGACCTTCGTCCTGAGAAACTTGAAGACCATACATATAATGTTATCAAAAAAGAGAAATTTGAAAATCAGGACTGTTCTGTTATTGAAGCATTGCCTGCAACAGACGAAGAGAAAAAGACCAGCAGTTATTCAAAACGAACCCTCTGGGTTACAACTGATACCCTTGTTACATTGAAGGTGGATTTCTATGACCGCAGCATGAAACTGCTGAAAACTCAGACTGCATATGACATGAAGACTATAAAGGGAAAGATGATGCGTGCAAATAAAACATTGATGACGCATCACCAGAACAATCATAATACCTTAATGGGACTGTTAGAGCGGAAAATAGACGAGAATATAGACGATTCCGTATTTACTGAACGGGCGGTTGTAAGTTTTAAATAGAACATTCATTAGTCATTGTGATGAAGACCTGTTCCTGACAGGTTCAGGTTTTGCAGTAAGGACAGCCGAGACGGCTGTCCTACCATAAATAATAGTTATTTGCAGTTCTTTATTAGGAAGAAACGGGTATAAATCATGAACATGGAAAAAATAGTAAGGCTGTCTTATGACAGGCCATGGATTGTAGTTATTATAACTGCCATTATAACTGCTGTGCTTGCTATTCCTGCGATTAGCCTCCACATAGATGTTTCAAGCGACAGGTTTATGGCAAAAGGTACTCCTGAAAAGACCAAGTATGAGGATACGATAAAGGTCTTTGGTTCCGACATCCTCTCCTTTATTTATATCAGGGATCCAGAGCTATTTACTGAAAAGAAATTAACCCGTCTCAGAGCCATGTTTGACCAGCTTGCCAATCTGAAAGGCGTTGAGAAGGCGGAAAGCCTGTTCACAATCAATAATATTAAAGGCGAGCAGGGGGGTATTGATACAGCACCTCTCCTTGATATTATACCTGCTGATCCCAATGAACTTCAGAAAAAGCAGAAAGACGCTATTGACAATCCGATCATCAGGAAGAGTTTTATTTCTCTTGATGGCAAATCTACGGTTATATCGCTTTACCTCAACAGGGATAAAAAAGACTATAAGTTCGATAGCAGAATAAAGACGGATATAGAAAAGGTTACTGATACATATAAAGGCGATTTTCAGGAGATTTTCCAGACAGGCGCGCCGTATGTAAATACCTCTATGTCAGAGTATATCGTGGACGACCAGCTCATATTGGTGCCGGTCGCTGTGTTCGCTTTGCTTTTTGTTATCCTGTTGACGCTGCGTAATATACACGGGGCAATAGTCCCTATAGTCAACGCTGGTATAAGCATTATCTGGACATTCGGCTTTATGAGACTGTTCGGCGTACCGATAAACCCCTTAACTGCAATTGTGCCTGCCATTATGATTGTCATAGGGTCTACAGAAGACACCCACATGGTTTCCGAGTTTTTGGAAGCCACAAAAAAGGGCGAATCTCCGAGAGAGGCAGTTCTCGTCGGCATAGGAAAAAAGCTTGGCACAGCGTTCTTCTTAACAGCGTTTACCACAGTTATCGGATTTGGCTCTATTGCCTTCAATGATGTGACCATTCTGCAGGATTTTGGAATTGCATCCGCCTTGGGTTTCTTCCTGAATTTCTTTGTGACAATAACCATGACGCCTGTATATCTGAGATTTTTTGGAAAGCAGGTAATGGCAAAGGGTTTTCATGGAGAATCAAAAGACAGCAAAATCCTTGAGAGAATCGTGAGGACAGTGACTTATTGGGGCACTCAGTATAGAAAAAGGATAATAGTCATCAGTTCTTTACTGCTTATTATATCGATAATTTTTACATTTAATATCTATGTGAATAATGATGTTATTTCGTATTTCAGGGCAAGTTCGCCGATTGTCCGCGCTGCCCAAAAAATGCATGATAACTTGTCAGGTCAAAACCTGTTCTATATCACTATTGATAAGGATACAGGGGATTTTAAAAAGGCAGATAACCTGAAAAAGATAGAGAAGGTCAAATCCTATTTAAAAAATCTCGACGCATTTGATTCTGTCCTGAGTCTTAAAGTGCCTGATTCTGACAGCCTCATAGCCCAGTATCTTTTGTTTTTCCAGCGCAGTGATATAGAAAGGTTTGTCTCAGGCGATTACTCAAAAATAAATATAATGGTTCGTCACAATATAAACTCTTCCACACAGCTTAATGCACTTGTGGATAAAATAAGAAAAGACCTGAACAGCGGACGCTTCGGCAATTTCGATAAGGTATTGGTCACAGGCGAAGGGATTTTAATTGCAGAAGCTGCTGAAAGCTTTATATCAGGACAGGTGTCTTCTCTTCTTTCAACAGCATTCATTATAGCGGCGATAATGGGATTTCTCTTCCTGTCCGTGAAAGCCGGGCTGATAGTTCTGATTCCGAACCTTCTGCCAGTCTTTATATTCTTCGGTTTTATGGGTTTACTAGGCATCCCCTTAAACGCCGGAACTGTTATGGTAGCTGCAGTTACCATAGGAATTGCTGTCGATGACACAACTGTATTTATGGTTCTCTACAATCAGAATCTTAAAAAGTATGGCGATGAAAAACGGGCACTTGAGGATACACTTTTATCTGAGATTAAGCCTATATTCATTTCAAGCGTTTCATTAGCCGCAGGGTTCGGTACATTAGTTTTCTCAAAATTTGTTCCGATAGCCCAGTTTGGGGCATTGAGTGCATTTGTTATGATTATCGCATTTGTTACAGAGCTTTTTATAACCCCGCTTACACTCTCGTCTGTCCGTCTTATCACATTATGGGATGCTATGGGGCTTGAACTTAGAGAGCGTCTTATTAATAAATCCGTGCTCTTAGAGGGATTCAGCAAGTTTCAGATCAGAAGGCTTATCCTGATGTCTCATATAATAGAAGCTAAGGCAGGAGAACATATAATTCATGAAGGCGATACAGGCGATAAGATGTATCTTGTTGTAGACGGCCAAATGTCTGTATCAAAACAGGTCAACGAACAGCGAACAGTTATTGCCAGCTTAGAACCGGGAGATGCGTTTGGCGAGATCGCACTGGTGAGCAGCCAGCCAAGGACAGCGGATGTCTTTGCTGTAACCAATTCAAAACTCTTATCGTTAGACTGGAAAACACTTGAGAGGCTGCGCCACCTGAGCCCGTTCATTACCTCAAGACTTTTCTTGAACCTCTCAAAGATTTTAGGGACCCGTCTTACAGAAACTACGGAGAAAATGGTATGCCGTTTATAGCTTTCTGCCTTGCAATTATTATATGCGTTATGTTTCCGCCGAGTCTTTTTGCTCAGGACAAAGATACGAAGAAGATTGATGACCTTGATGCTCTGCTCTCTTCAGAAAAACCTGTAAAACAGGAAGACAAAAATCCTTTCTCCCGTGCTTTTAAACAGGCAAAATGGACGTGGAGTGTGACAGGATATAACTTTACCCAGGACAATGAACATCAGGATGAGAGTAAAGGAGACGACACAAAGTTATGGCAATCTTACACGCAGTTGTTAATGGATACATGGTTAGAATTGGCAGGATATGAAACCAAGATTGACCTGCTTTTTCAGTATGGCTCCGAGAAAGATCAATACACTTCTAACCGGATTGCATATTTTTCACAGTTATACGTGAAGAAAAAAATTGATAAGTCGGACTTTGTTGCAGGCTATAAATATATAGAGGACGGGATCAGCACGCTTTTTTCGCCTTCAAAGCGGATTGCAAAGTATGATGCTGACCATCCCACTGACCCTGATAAGCTGGGTGTCTGGCAGTTGTCATGGACATATTACTATACAGGCAACAACAGCACTGAGGTAAGAATACTCCCTTATTTTGAAAAGTCGAGATACCCTCCTGAACCGTCCCGCTGGATGGCAGGTAAAGGCGATTATGATCTGGTTGATTCAGATCTGCCCGGAAAAGCTGGTGAGGATTACCAGATTACAGAGGAAAAAATACGTCATAGGTTAACAGACTCGGGCTTTATGATTAAGCAGAAGATGACTGTTGAAAGCATTGATTTCTTTTTAAGCGGATATACAGGATATTTGCCTGAGCCGGTGCTGAAACGCGTTAGTGAAAACGAATATGAAAAAGTTTATATAAAGGGCGGTATCATAGCAGGGGGCTTTTCAACGACATACGGCAAGTGGGAGTGGCATGGAGAAGGCGTCTGCCAAATTCCTGAGAAC
>WOUX01000220.1 GCA_009773075.1 bacterium
CAGTCATTTTATTATGTTACTACTCAGGTTGTTTAGACTGTAGGCTGAAGGCTGTTAGTCGCGCATAATTTCCTCCTACAGGCTAACTGCCTACGGCCTATCCACCTGAGCAGTTACCTTATTATAACTAATTGGTTTACTTTAGGAGATGTCAGTCTTAGCTCTTTCTTTGCTATATCTTCAACATGGTATGGCGATGTTAGGCTAGCTATCTCTAATTTCAATTTCTTATTCAATTGGAGCAGTTCGTTTTTCTCTTTGTTTGATTGACTGATTTCATAGCCCAGGTTGACAATCTTGACTTGGGACCATACATAAAATAGAGAAGAAAAAATTAATACCGACGCGACAATAAGAGATATACCAATCGTACTTGAATCTTTTGTGTTTATGCGCCCATCTGAAGGCAGCCTCTTTGAAATACTCTTGTCGAATTTATTGAATATAAGTCTCTCTGCAATTGTGCCCTGCATAAAACCTCCTTAAAAATAAAAAGTTATACCCTTTCAGCAACCCTTAACTTTGCGCTTCTCGACCTGGGGTTTTCCCTTATCTCATCCTCCGATGGAAGGACTGGCTTCTTTGTCAACACCTTGACCTCACTCTCCTTTTGACAATTACATTCTGGCATACCAGAGGGACAGATGCATCCTCTCTCGAGTAATCTAAAGGACTGTTTAACAATCCTATCCTCAAGGGAGTGAAAGGATATGACACAAAACCTTCCTCCTTTTCTCAGGAGATCAATACCTACCTGAATGGCAGTTTCAAGGTTTCTAAATTCATCATTGACAGCAATCCTAACGGCCTGGAAGGCCTTAGTTGCCGGATGGATTCTTTTAGAACGAAATCTGGATGGAATTGCAGCGCTGACAATATCTGCCAATTCTACGGTTGTAGATATCGGCTTGTGTTTTCTGTAATCTGCAATAGATCTTGCAATCCTTTTCCCAAAACGTTCTTCACCATAGTTCCACAATATCTGTTCAAGTTCAGGTATGGAAAAGGAATTGACCAAATCAAATGCCTTGAGTCTGGAGCTTTTGTCCATGCGCATATCGATTGGCCCTTCAAGTCTAAAGCTAAAACCCCTATCTTCATTCTCTAGTTGAATTGAAGATACCCCTAAATCAAGTAATATTCCATCAACCTCATGTACTTTCAGCTCTCTTACAATGTTTCCAAGGTTTTTAAAATTATCATA
This sequence comes from bacterium, assembly GCA_009773075.1. Taxonomy (GTDB): domain Bacteria; phylum Desulfobacterota; class UBA8473; order UBA8473; family UBA8473; genus UBA8473. Next base: position 1,205 of record WOUX01000220.1, read on the forward strand.
GATTATCGTTACCCGATCTTGAAAATGATTTAGTCTGTTTTTGGCGACTGCAATTGCATCTTCATCCCAATCTATTCCAATCAATCTGCCATTTGGTGAACTACACTTTAATATCTCTAATGAATGTCCTCCACTACCCAATGTCCCATCTATATAAATACCATCCTGATGGCAGTTCAGGTATTCCACTACTTCTTTTACCATCACTGGAAGATGTTCAATCTTACTCCTCTTCACCAAAGCTCTTTACCGCATTCTCTACGGAATCATAACTATTAAATTCGTTATCAGCACCTGCTACCTTGAAAATATTCCTCAAATAATCACTTACTCCAACTAATTTTAAATCACCGTGATACTGCCTTAATCTTTCCAGTCTTTCCACAAGGATGTTAATAGTCAAGTAATTGATATGTTTAGTATTTTTTAAACCAAGTACCACCTTGTGCTTATCCTTGTCCATAAGGGATGAAATGATATTCTTTATTTCCTCCATCTTTTCAATGTCAACGTCTCCATTAACATCGATGATTAAAATGTCATTGATATATCTTTGGGTTAACACAAGTCATTCTCCTGCTGGCAGACTATAAACCCAATTCCCCCAAGGCATCACTGATCTCATCAAAGTTTTCTTTAGCCTTAGCAATCTCTTGTTCCCATTTTTCCTTACTCCAGATCTCGATCTTTTTTGTCATCCCCGCAAAGACAATATCTTTCTCCAATTTGGCATACGCCCTCAAAGTGGGGGGCAGGAGTATCCTCCCCTGTTTATCTATGGTACATTCTGTTGCTCCAGAGATAAAGAAGCGTTGAAAGGACTTAACATCCTTTTTTACTATTGACATAGAACTAACCTTATCTTCTAAGAGTCGCCATTCATCAAAAGGATAGGCTACTAGACAGCCGTCAAAGTTGGTAATCACCAACCTATCATCGTATCTCTCGTTTAGGACTTCCCTAAATTTTACCGGAAGACTCACCCTGCCTTTTGAATCTATAGTATGTTCGTATCTACCACGAAACACGACAATACATCCCCCCTGTGCCTATACTTACCATACAATACCACTTTATACCACTTTATGGGACGAATATACATTCTTATATTCTTGCTGTCAAGGAAAAATTAAAATAATTTTTATTTTTTTTAGTAGGTTAGCAATTCCTATTGGTTTAATTCAATATCTTGTATTGAATTGGAATTTATGTCTAGATGTGGTACTTAAAATGCACAAAAACCTTGAAAAATATAAGTGTAAAAAAGATCCCCTCACTTTACTGCTTTAGTCTGTCCTGAAAAATGAAAAATTCCCTCTATCTCCCCTAGTTCCTCATGAGAGAGGAAGGGATATATATGAGAAAATCCTTGACACCACTAGGGTTTTCATCAATAATCAAGCCATACAAACCTCATCTGATTATATATCTTCTCCTCCCCCCTCGAATATAGAGGTTCACCCTGTAAAACTGAGAACCAACCATATTCCACAGGATAAAGGGAAAGGTGGATGGTTATGGGGTAGTAACGGTCGGCAGGGATGATTAGGCTATAAAGACAGCAAAACAACAGAGATTTATACTCATGTAAGCACGAAAAGTTTAGGGAAGATAGTTAGCCCGATTGAAACATTAAATCTAAATAAAGGGGGTGAGAGATGATATTTTTTGTCTGGTTAAGGACTTTTCTGGCGATTCTGCCAGAATGAAAATATCCGCACCAAGTGCTGATACAACCCCAAATTTAGGAGTATATCCGCACTTAGAGTGATGATACAAACAAGTTATCTGCTCAGCGCGGGCATAAAAATGTAAAAGTCAAGCACTTCCCTGACAGTCAGTCTTTCTCCGGGATGA
>WOUX01000221.1 GCA_009773075.1 bacterium
CCATACCGGTGTATCTTCTTCACGTTGTGAACAATACAGAACAGATTCCACTGCGTGTTTACCTTCCTTTTACCCCGTAACGTGAAACGGTTAAGCCCAATAGCTGATGCGATATGGGCAAACGGTGGCTCGCTTATTGCCAGCCGCATCCCATAAAGAACTCTACCTAAAGCAGAGTCTATCTTCCGCTTCATTCTCTCTGTAAAGGTAATCTCGCCTTTTGCCGACCTTCCCACAAAATAAGCAACCTGCCGTATCTCTGTACGCTCCGGATACCGCAGGCATTGGGAACGAAGGACACATGGAAGGCAGGCCGACTTGGGTCCCTTAAACTTGTATGCCCGAAAGTTCTTCACTATAACGTTGGCGCCACTGCGGTAGAGTCGTTTACCAGCCGGGCATAAACAATAACGCAACTCTTTGTCAAAGATGAAGTCTTTGGTACTAAAAAGTGGAGTGTGTCCCTTCCGACCAGCTCGTTCCTTCCTGCTACCTTCCTTGTATCGCTCATAATTGGTAAACCGGGGATCGCGCTTCCTGAAAAGGGTGTCTGCTATATAGGCATCTATCCCCCCGGTAAATAGCATCTCCATGTTCTTTTCTGTATGAAACCCACTGTCTGCTGTGAGCTGGGTGGTTTTGAAAATGTCTCCTTCTTTATCAATGGCCTTCTTCTCACGATTTATGTTTTGTATGTTTGTCTGGTTTTGATCCTGCTCCCTATGCTTCTCCAATATCCTGCCTATGGCTGTCTTCATCTTGGCGGCCTTCTTCTCAAACTCAGATTTGGTTCCACTCCATTCTTTAGACGCGTTGGAAGGCAGCTTGCATCCATCGATGGCAAACATCTCTTTGCCGATCAAACCCAAGTCATCGCATACGAATAACCCTGTTCGTATGAATAGGGTTTGTAACGTGCCATGCAACACCTCGGTAAATGGTTAAGCGGTTACCAATTCCAATGTCGCAGCAATATTATAATAAAATGCTCATTATTACAATCACTTTACCTCTATATTACACTTTTCCTACAGATTTAACACATATTATAACCATAATATATTGCGGAAAATTAGATTGTATGCTGTAAAACTACTGTATAATTTATATTGTGGTTATCAAATGAATAGTTGTCATATTGAAAAGTAAAATACGGAAAGAAACAGATTGATGAACTCCTTTTGATGAACTCCAAAAAGTTAACTAATTATTCAGCTAGTGCAGTTGCCCCTATTTTACTAAGAACAGCTTGGTTCTGGTGCGTGGTGGCTGTTATTGTCTTCTAAGCGGAAGGAGACGAACTCTGGCCTGTTTCTCATTCACAGTTACTAATGCCCCTTCGTTTAATCGTTCTTCAAATTGTTTCAAAGATGATAAAACTAACGCGGACAATCTTTTCGGTGACACATCCTGTGAACGAATCTGGAATACGCTTGGAGAATTAGCATCGGTTGCTGCAAGGATGGCACCAAAGTCAAGATCATGAGTAAATACGACATGGTTATTAGTACGTGCCCATCCCATGATTTCCCTGTCTGGGGCATTGGCCGCGCCAACTTGCGACCAGTGGATTGGTTCATGGCCCGCTGATTTAAGGATTGGTACCCATTGAGGGGAAAGATTCATATCGATAACAATTTTCACGCTGTTCCCGTAGCGAGAGGGACTTCTATTTCTTCGACACGCCATGCAGCATAATGCAATGCTTCCTCTATATCCTCAGCATCAAGATAGGGGTACATCGCCAATATCTCTTGAGTATTATGCCCAGAGGCAACAAGGCCGACGATCATTCCTACGGTGACTCTCATTCCCCGAATGCATGGCTTTCCCCCCATTATTTCAGGATTGAAAGTGATTCGTTTTAGATTTTCCATGACATCTCCCATGTCTTCAACGTGTTATCTGTGATTATACCATAGAAGGCTAAAAAATGTTATTCATTTAAGTAGCAGCAGAACAACCAACTCTCCAGTTCTATTTAACAGCCTTATTTATTATTACTCTCCGCCTTTTCCTGTGTTGGTTTTAAACCAAAGCGATCCAGAATCTTCACCTTGATCTCTTCGGCAATCTCGGGGTGTTCTTTTAAGAACAGTTTGGAATTCTCTCTTCCCTGCCCGATACGCTCTTCTCCATATGAATACCATGACCCGCTTTTTTCTACCAGATTATAGGAAGTAGCTACATCTAAAAGATCACCCTCCCTGGATATTCCTTCTCCATATATTATGTCAAATTCAACCTCTTTAAAAGGTGGAGCCACCTTGTTCTTTACAACCCTTACCTTGGTTCTGCTTCCTACTACATCCTGTCCTTCTTTTATAGATGCAATACGGCGTATATCCAATCTCACAGAGGAATAGAACTTCAGAGCGTTGCCGCCTGTGGTGGTCTCAGGATTCCCAAACATAACACCAATCTTCATCCTGATCTGGTTGATGAATATTACAATAGTCATGGATTTACTGATGGTTGCCGTTAACTTTCGAAGTGCCTGAGACATAAGCCTCGCCTGAAGCCCCATATGAGAGTCTCCCATCTCTCCTTCAATCTCTGCCCTCGGTGTTAAAGCTGCCACAGAATCTATTACTACCACATCTATTGCTCCACTCCTGACCAGCATTTCTGCGATCTCCAGAGCCTGTTCTCCAGTATCGGGCTGAGATATCAACAAATCCTCTGCCTTTACCCCCAATTTTCGAGCATAACTCATATCCAGGGCGTGTTCTGCATCTATAAATGCTGCAATACCGCCTCCTTTCTGGGCCTCAGAAATGACATGCAGCGCAAGGGTTGTTTTCCCTGATGACTCGGGACCAAAAATCTCAATAACCCTCCCCCTGGGAATACCCCCCACTCCTAAAGCTATGTCTAGACCCAGTGAACCTGTTGAGACAGTTGGTATGTCTGGGATTATTGCATCTGCTCCCAACCTCATAATGGAACCCTTGCCAAATTGCTTCTCAATTTGAATCAGAGCCAAATCAATGGCCTTTTCTTTGTTTGAGTCAGTTCCCATGGAGACCTCCCTATAGATTCTTCAAGTTAAGTGCCTAAAGTTAAAAATTCCTATATCAATCAAGTTAGATTGGAATTTGGGGTCTGGGCCAGGGTTATATTGCTACGGGTCTGACCCCAAATCCCAGATCGAATGCCCTTAGTTTTGTATAAACCGCCCCTGTGGGGCGTAGATCGCTTTTGAACAAGAACAGATTTTCCACCTTAAAAGAACCGACCTCGCATCCCTTAAGCTTTTCAATCTGTTCTGTTAATTGCCTCTTGTCTTTCAAAGATTTAACCCTGCCCAGGGTTAAATGAGCCCTAAACTCTCTTTCCTCAGGCTCAAAACCTATCTTCTTTAGGCTGTCCTCCGTTTCTTTATATAGGATATCCAGAGTTCTTCCACTGGATTCGACTCCGACCCATATTACCCTCGGACGTAACATATTGGGGAATACTCCTATGCCCTTTATGTTTAAATCAAAAGCATTGATCTTTGCAGTCACTTTTTTTAACACCTGAGAGATGTCATATACGGTCTTCTCCTCAATATTTCCAAAAAACTTTAATGTTAGATGAATGCTTTCAGGCTTTACCCATTTTACTTGGGAACCAGATGGTTTTAAATTGTCCTGAATCTCCGAAAGCTTGCCTATTATCTCTTTCGGAAG
>WOUX01000222.1 GCA_009773075.1 bacterium
TCCTTATCACTACTTTTTAAATCTCGTAACCTTCTGTCTTGTCAATCCTGATGGCGAAAAGACCGTGGAAGAAGCCTTTACAAATGATACGAGAGCTGTCCTTAAGGCTTTGTGGAAAGAATTCCCCTCAGCAATAGAGGAACTGTAGTCCAGCTTCTTAGACAAAAACAGACATGAAAAGAATCTAGCAAAGAGGCGCTAAGAGACACTATGGTCATTCGTAACCTCATCAATCCAATTTAGATAGTCCTCAGATCCTAACTGAATTGGAAGGGCGATTATCTCTGGCACCTCATAGCTGTGAAGCGTTTTCACCCTCTCTTTAATCTGCTGAAATAACGATTCTTTACTTTTTAGAATCATCAAGACTTCATTCTCATCCCATATCTCACCCTTCCAGCTAAATATTGATCTTATTTTAGGAATAATATTGGCGCATGCAATCAGCCTCTCTTCTACCAGAGTCTTTCCAATCCTGCCTGCTTCTTCTTCTGAACCAGCGGTAATAAGGACTGTAATATAAGTGGTCTCTGCCATCCCTCTTTTCCATCCTTTAGTGGACTTAAAAATCAGTAACCATTTATGAAACGATGTACCAGATATGTAATTGTCTGTCAAGATTTTTCGGCTTGATTTATGCTTACATAACTGCTAAATATTAAGAGGATTTTCAGACCAAAACAACAGCGCACTTAAGTGCGCTGTTGTACGGAGCGGGAAGGGGTATTTAAAGGTTTTTAGATGAACATCTTAAAGATCAGTCAAAATTTGTATCTGATAGACTTAGAGCAGAAGGCTAAGGGATTCAGGAAGTTCATAGGTTCATGGGTATACATTGGCGATTATACCTTTCTGGTCGATGTGGGTCCCTCTGCTACAGTGGAAGAACTTGTAACATCCTTGAAAACCATAGGAATTAAAAGAGTGGACTACATCCTTTTAACCCATATCCATCTGGACCATGCCGGTGGCGTTGGAGAACTTACAGACTACTTCCCCGGAGCAAAAGTCGTATGCCATGAACGGGCTGTTGAGCATCTGGTAAAACCTCAAAATCTCTGGGAAGCCACAAAAAAGACACTGGGTGATATAGCCATGCTCTATGGAGAGATGAGACCTGTCTCAGAGAAAAAAATAATCCCCTCTTTTGAGTTCCAGATAGATGGCATTGAGGCTATAAATACACCAGGCCATGCTGTGCATCATGTAAGTTATACCTGTGATAGATACCTGTTTGCCGGAGAGGCAGGGGGAGTATTCCACTCTTTTAAGAACGAAACCTACCAACGACCCGCCACTCCACCTAAATTACATCTTGAAGAAGCAATAGAAAGCGTAGATAAGCTTCTTGATCTGGGCAAAAAACAGATCTGCTTTGGACACTTTGGAATCCATAAAGATTCCAAAGTGATACTTGAAAAACACAGGAAGCAATTGTTTCTATGGAAGGAAGTAATAGCCGATCAGGTTAAAAGGTCATCAAAAAACGAAAGCTTAATTGAAGACTGTATGTCAAAACTCCTTACAGTAGATAAATCCTTTGCATCATTTAATCATCTTGATGATGATATTAGAGAAAGGGAGAAGTATTTTATTAAGAACAGTATAAAGGGGTATGTTGGGTATATTAACCGAACGACAACATAGCACGCCTTAGGAATCTCACAAGCCCATCATCCTTCCTATGACAACCTTCATCACTTCAGTGGCGCCGCCGGCAATAGCCAGGGAACGGAGATCTCCTGGCACCCTTGCAACATAATACTCCTTCATGCATCCGTATCCTCCGTGGAGTTGTGTACAGTGATAGGCAAGCCGATTGGCCATCTCCGGTATCCACCACTTGGCCATCGATACCTTCAGGATTTCGACCTCAGTAGCCATCTCCACGATCTTGAATGTATTGTGTTGAAACTCGCTCACACAACGTCCAAATACATTTCTTGTCTTACAATACTCGATAGTTTTCTCTAGAGCATATTCGGCTGTAGCCTGGGCGTCGATGGTGAGGGCTAAACGCTCTTGCTGCAGGTTGTACATGAGGTACCGAAACCCCTCACCTTCCTCGCCCAGCAGGTTCTCTTGAGGTACCCGACAATCCTCAAAGAACAGCTCCCCTGTATCCTGACTGTGGGTACCCGTCTTTTCGAGACTGCGGCCTTTGGAAAACCCAGGGGTACCATCTTCAATGAGAAGTATGCTGATCCCCTTGTATGGAGGATCCGCTTTTGGGTCTGTTTTTACCGCCACTATGGCCAGGTCACAGCTGATACCATTCGTAATGAAAACCTTCTGGCCATTCACAATATAGTCATTGCCGTCTCTGATAGCCTTGGTACGGATAGCGGCAAGGTCAGATCCGGCCCCTGGTTCGCTCATGACGATAGAGGTAATGATCTCCCCGTTGGCGCATCCTGGGAGATATTTCTCTTTTTGTCTTTGATCTCCATGGTGATCAATGTACGGAACAATAATGTCGCTATGGACACCCATCCCCAGCACACCTGTGTTCTCAGAACGGCACAGCTCTTCGTGGATAATTACAGAGTATTCAAACCCCACCCCGGAACCGCCGTACTTCTCATCGAGCCATGGGCATAGATACCCTTGTTTACCCATCTTATACCATATTTCCCTAGGGATTTTCTTCTCGTCATCCCACTTTTCCGCGTAGGGTTTGATTTCCTTATGGACAAAATCCCTAAAAGCCTTACGGAAGATGTGGTGTTCTTCCTTGTAAAATCGTGCTTCCATCCCTACAATCCCATCATGACAATCTTCATTATTTCACTCGTGCCGGCAGCGATGGTCATAGAACGGACATCCCCGGACGCCCTCGCAACATAGTACTCTTTCATGCACCCGTACCCTCCATGGAGCTGGGTACACTGGTAAGCAATGCGATTTGCCATCTCGGTTATCCACCACTTGGCCATTGACACCTTCAGGGTAATGTCTATTCCGTTAATAAAATCTTCGACGAGGGAATTGAAGAAGACTCTACCCATTTCGACCTCAGTAGCCATCTCAACAATCTTAAACGTGTTGTGCTGAAATCTGCTAACAGGACGCCCAAAGACATTCCGCACCTTACAATATTCGATGGTTTTTTCCAGAACGTATTCCGCGACAGCCTGGGCATCCATCGTCATGACCAGACGCTCCTGTTGCAGGTTGTACATCAGATACTTGAACCCTTCACCTTCTTCACCAAGCAGATTTTCCTGAGGCACTAGACAATCCTCGAAGAATAGCTCTCCGGTATCCTGACTGTGAGCGCCCGTCTTTTCGAGACTGCGGCCTTTGGAAAACCCGGGGGTCCCGTTTTCAACAAGAAGTATGCTAATGCCTTTGTGAAGAGGGTCCGCCTTTGGGTCTGTTTTTACGGCCACTATCGCCAGATCGCAGTGGATACCATTGGTAATAAAAACCTTCTGTCCGTTAACGATGTAGTCATTGCCGTCCCTGATTGCCTTGGTTTGTATTCTGACAAGGTCAGAACCGGCCTCCGGTTCGCTCATCGCCACAGAGGTGATAATATCCCCGTTGGCGCATCCGGGGAGATACTTCTCTTTTTGTCTTTCATCTCCATGGTGATCAATGTACGGAACAACAATGTCGCTATGCACACCCATTCCCAGCACACCTGTGTTCTCAGACCGGCACAGCTCTTCGTGGATAATCACCGAGTATTCAAACCCGACCCCGGAACCTCCGTATTTCTCATCAACCCATGGGCATAAATACCCTTGTTCACCCACCTTATGCCATAAATCCCTGGGAATTCCCTTTTCATGCTCCCACTTTTCAGCATTAGGTTTAATTTCCTTATTGACAAAATCCCTGAAAGCCTTACGAAAAATTTGGTGCTCTTCTTTGTAGAACCGTGCTTGCATAGTATCTTCCTTTCAAGTTAATTTCTTTCAATGAAGATAAAGGGACAAGGCTGCCCCTTAAATCTGTCTATGAATTGGATATTTTTTGTTTGTCAGCAAAACAGTTAGCGAAAACACCATTTCAAAAACACTACCCCATAAATATGCCTTTTTCAAGAAAAAAATTTTCATAAAGAAACAACACTGGATACCCTGTGTGGTAGCACAAAAATTTTACTTTTCAGGATAAACTGTTTAAATTATTTGACACATTGTTACCAATTTGTTAACTAGTAGATTAATCGATATTTGGTAAATTTGGAACGGGTTTTTCTCTTTATTCGTATTTACTCGTATTTAACAACTTCTGAATTACTTTTCCTGATTTTCGACTTTTGATTTTTGACTGTATTCTATAAGGAGGTAAAATGGCTAAAGGGGTTATTCAAATCGAGGAGAATCGCTGTATGGGTTGTGGTTTTTGTGAAATGTTTTGTAATAAGGGATGCATCAATATGACGGAGAGGGTTTCACAATTTGGGTTGCCCTTACCCGACTTCAGCAATCCTGAGGATTGCAGTGCTTGTGGCATGTGTGCATGGATGTGTCCCCATGTTGCTATTGAGGTTTACAAATATCTGGAGAAATCTCCTTCTACTTCAAACTAAAGGGGGACTAAAATGACGGAAAGAATCTTAATCCAGGGAAACGAAGCTGTTGGCTGGGGCGCTTTGGCAGCTGATTGTAAAGCCTTCTTTGGTTATCCCATAACACCTCAAAATGAGATCATAGAATGGTTTGCAAAGGAATTTCCAAAAAGGGGAAGGGTCTTTATCCAGTCTGCCTCTGAAACAGGGTCAATAAACATGCTTCATGGAGGTGCCGCTACCGGCGTCAGAGTAATTACCTCAACATCCAGCCCTGGATGGGCACTCATGCAGGAGGGCATGTCCAATCTGGCCAATGCCGAACTACCCTGTGTTATTGTCCTTGTGCAAAGGGGATGGAATACTACACGGCATGCACAAACGGATTATACCTCTGTAACCCACGGGGGTGGATATGGAGGATATAAAACCATAGTCCTTGCGCCAAAATCAGCCCAGGAACTCTATGATTTTGTTCAGCTTGCCTTCTATCTTGCAGACAAGTACAGAACCCCGGTCGTAGTCCTCAGTGATGCAATTCTTGGTCAGATGATGGAATCCGTTGAACTTCGAACTCTGGATTTTGAACCGCTTCCTGAAAAAGATTGGGCAATTACAGGTAAAGCAAATCATAAAGACGGAAACAGACGCTTTTCATCCATAGCCCAGGGTATGTTACCCACTCCAAAACACCCAAACCTCTGTGCATTCTGGGATGATTACAAAAAAAAGCTCGATACTATAAAGGAAAATGAAGCCCGATATGAAACCTGTCAGGTGGATGATGCCGAGTTGATATTGGTGGCATTTGGTTATGTGGCACGGGTATCTCAAGAAGCGCTATACAGAGCCAGGAAAAAAGGGTTAAAGGTTGGTATGATACGACCAATTACGCTTTGGCCTTTCCCTGAGAAGATGATTAAAGAAAAGGCCATTCAAGGAGCCAGGTTCTTAGTAGTAGAGGACAATATGGGTCAAATGATTGAGGACGTTAAACTGGCTGCACAAGGCCGTACTGAGGTCTATCTGGTAAATTCCATGGAAAGGCATTTACCGACAGAAGAAGGGGCGATCTATCCTCGGAAAGTCCTGGAAAAAATAGAAGAGTTGATTTAAGAAAGGGGGCTCTAATGGAAGAAAAATGGATTACGGGAACACCCAGGTTATGGAGGGACATTCCGCTGATCATACCTTTCTGTCCTGGCTGCCAACATGGCACTGCTGTGAAGGCACTATGTGAGGTAATAGACGAACTGGGGATAGAGGGAAATTCGGTTTTAGTA